>CAXBOL010000168.1:0-8220 GCA_963977295.1 uncultured Opitutaceae bacterium | reverse complement strand
AGAGGGTGATGGTTTAATGATTCCGTTTCGGGCAACCCAGCAGTTCTTCCATCGCCGCCGTGAGCAGGCCATCGAGGTTCGCCTCACTGCCGGCAACCACCGCCACTGCGCATGAGTTTGGCGGTCGAAGGCGTGGATTCTAAAAACGTGCATCTTAATCTCCGGTTTTTATCGCTCCTTTTCGACGGTCAGACCTGACTCCTGGGTCAGGAGAGCTTCCTGCCATTGGATAGGCCCTTAATGCGATTTTCTGTCATCATTCCCGTTCATAACAGCGCCGCGCATTTGTCCGATTGCGTGGCTTCAATCTTGGATCAGACTTTTGCCGATTGGGAGATGTTGTTGGTTGATGATGGTTCCACGGATCGATCGGTGGAGGTCTGTGCAGACTTGGCTCGTCGCGATCTGAGAATTCGTTTTTTTTCGCTCCCTCATCAAGGGGTGGCCTCGGCCCGAAATCATGGATTGCGCGAGGCGAGGGGGCAATTCGTGACGTTTTTGGATAGTGACGACACCTTCAGTTTGGCGGCACTGAAAAAAGCGGATGAAGCCCTATCTCAAACCGGATGCGATCTCGCAATTTTTTCGATGACTCATTGTCACTACCGCGGCAGTGGCTGCGTGAGGAAAACTCATGCACTATCAGACCGGAACTATGTAAACGGACATGAGTTGGTCTATCACTGGATCGAAAACCGGGATCTTTTGATCTACTCGAACGGCAATAAGTTCTATCGCCGCAGTCTTTTGAATCAGGCCCATATTCGCTTCGACGCCGGCGTAAATTTTGGCGAGGATCGGCTCTTTAACTACGCCACTCTTCGTCGATGTGGCGCAATTGTAACCCGGTCCGACGTCAGTTATGAATACCACCTGCGACAGGAGGATTCTCTCAGTAGTCGATTCCGTGATGATGTCGTTGCGGATGCGATCAACCTGCACGAGGCCAAGCGGCGCTTGATCGAAGACCTCGGATTGAATCCTGCACAGATCCGCCCCGTCTTGGAGGAGGATCTCAGCACTGAGATTCACTTGGCGGTGAATCATCTGCGTTCCCATTGGAGCACCCTCGACCGCACCTCCCGACATCGGTTGGTGCGATGTCTGGTTCAGGTCGAATATCCCGACTACCTCCGCGATATTCGGCCTCCCACGTTAAACGGCCGCCTCTTGTTTCACGCCCTGCGTCGACGGTGGGCCTGGGCCGTATATATTTTTCTCCAAGCCAGCGCACGGGTCTGACTGGTCAGGTCAATGCCGCCAATATTTGTCGGCACCCCGAGCGGTCCTCGTGCCAACGAGAAAGCAGGAGTTGCATGGTGCTGATGCTCGGCGCGCCATTGCCTTCGATCAATACTGGACCGTCTGGAGTGATCGCCACATCCCACCCGATGTAGCGCACTTCAGGGATCTCGCACGCGGCGGCTTTGACCAGCTTTATGGCTTCGGAGAGAAAAGGAATTGAAACGTTTTGAAATGCGACGCAGGTATCCGGATGCACGGTGATGTCTTGCGCTTGCAAGTTCACCGCCCCGGCCAGCCAGCGCCCCGTATGGGGGGCCAAGAGCACAGTCATTTCGCCGTTGGCATCGATCCGGCCCCCTCCTGACCCAAATCGAATCATGGGAGGAAACACAACCTCGGTCGCCCTGCCTTTCAGCAGGGTGTAGATTCGAACGGAATTTACGCTGTGGGGGTAGACTAGGCTTACCGCGCTATGCTGTTGGATGAATTCCTCGACCACAAATTTTTCCTCGCGCAGCAGTCGCTGGCGAAGGTCCTCGTAGCTGGCTTTCACCGAGGATCGAGCGATTACTTCGATTCCGACTCCCATGGCGAGATTGTAGGCCTTGGCTACGAAATGCGAGTGCTGCTCGACAAAGTGGGTGAACGCTTCGGCCGAGCTTTCCCTCAGATCCAAATAGTCTCTCCCGATCCGGTGAGAAAAACGCTTCAAAAACAGGCCCTTGTCCCGCAGGAGGTGCAGTTGGTTCTGGTTGTTGATCGCCTCGATCAAACGCACATTGTCGATGGTCGAATGATAGGTCGCTAGGGTTTTCCAACTCAGCAAATGAGGCCGGTAAATGCGAAACTCGTGCTGATTGAAACCACGCAGCATGCACCACGGCACTTTCGGTAACCAGAGGAAGGGAGACACTTTGGTTCCAGCGGATAGATCGCGAATGAATCCCCACCAGCGGTTCGGTTTGAGCTGCAGGATTTTTTCGAGATACGGTCGGACGAATCGCTTGTAGGATGTCCTCATTTCGAATCGAGAATGAGGCCCAGGTCGCAGATCTTTTCCAATTCGTCGGCGATGATCGTCCGACCAATTTCGCTTTTATACCAAGTCTTCGGCGCCGTATTTGGGCCGTAGGCTGGAATGGCGCCAATCCGGATCCGGCTTTGATCTTTCCAGGCTTTTCGCGCCAAGTCCAGCGTGCGTCGCAAGTGAAATCCTCCGGTGATGAGAGCTACCTTAACCGGTCCCGATAGGGCGGCCAAAGAGTCGATCAACCGTATTGCTTGTTGGAGATTTTCGAAGGTGTTGGTCGATTGTTCGTCACAAAGCACCAGATCGGAACGGACCCCCCACTTCAGCAAGCGAGACCTCATGAAGGACGCTTCGGTTGCTCCGTTTGTCATCCGTCCTCCGCCACATAGGGCGTAGTGTGGTCCGTGTTCACGAAACAGGGAAAACGCCTTAGCGATCCGATACTCGCACTGACGACTTCCCAAAACGAGGCAAACCTCTGGGTCAAGCACCGGCTGGGGGAGTTCCATGAAGATCCACCGATGGACCCGTTTCAACGTGGGAACTGACACCTCGCTCGATAGCTGTCGGATGTCTTGCAGAGTTTCCCGCACGGAAAGAGGAATGAATGATGTGCTTTCGCGTGATGAGGGCACTGGGATCGTGTAACGGCTTCGCTGAAAAGGTGCCCGACCATGATTCCTCTCCTAATCGCGGCAATCATTTTAAGGTCTTCGGCTCTGCCCCCAGGGGCGGGGAACCCATCAACGGAATTTAGGCTCCAACTTTTTTACGATGTTTCTCCGGTCATGGGCCGTCAGACGTAATTTTAAACGCCATACCCTGACATGTGACAAGATGGCCGCGCTCATCCCTTGACGACTGCTGATGGTCGCCTCTCCTAAACAGCTGGTCATGGTTTTTAGCCCCGATTTTTCGCGGCTGTAAGAAGTCTCTGGTTTCGTTTTACTTAAGCCAGCAGTTCTTCCATCGCCGCCGTGAGCAGGCGATCGAAGCTCGGCTCACTGAAGGCGACCATCGTCTCATACCCTCCGTTGGGACATTCTTCTTCCGTTGGGATATACCACGGTCCGCCATCGCCGTAGGCGGCCACCGCCACCGGCCGATGGGGGTGGAGAGCTCGGGCTTTTAGTTGAAATTCGATAAACGGTTCCCCTGGCATTTGTAGCACGGAGGTCTCATTTAGTCGGAGGCAACTCAGAGTCACGGGGATCTTTCGATCGATACGGTTTTGCCAACTCTGCCAGTAGGCTTGAAGGAGCTGCCCCACTCGCTCGGATTCCGTGCCCATCACCACAGCTCCCAGCGCTTGTTGCGAAAGAGGGAGGCGAGCGGCCGGTAACACGGACCGACTGCGCCACTCCCATCGATCGAGAGGCTGGGGAAGGAGCCGAGCTTCAGCCTCGATCATGCCGGCATGAATTCGTTTGGTCAGTTCAACTCGATCACCGGCAGTGCCGTTGTTGTATTTCCCGGCAGCGATATTTCCAGCGCAGCCGGTGAAGTAGAGATGGGTGCAATCCGGTTCTTCCTGCTGCCTTAGCTTGCGTGCGAGACCGCAGAAATCACTGCTGATACGACCATCCCGATAATAGCTCATGGGATGCGTGGCGTAGTAGTGGCACGAAACGATTTTTTGATTGTCATGAAAAAATGCTACCGTTTGCAGTGTCCGATCTATCAACCCCACCGGTAGCGCCCTTAAGCTGGGGTCATCGCAAGAGCTGCCTCGCATCACCTTGACTCGACCGAACCTATCGCGGGCCACCCGCCGATTGGATGCCACCCGATCGATTTGAGCCTCTCCGTGAGCGACCTGCGTTACCGGCTGAGTCCGCGACAACGCCTCGCGAACCGCCTCCTTCGCTCGCGCCAGACATCGGTCAAAAAAGGTTTGATCAAACAGAGGGCACGGATCGACCGCAGTCGCCGCGAGACTCTGCGTCTCTCCACAAACGAAGGGTGCGTTATGTTGGTGAACACAATGGAGGGCCACGCGATCGGGAGTAGTGCCGGCAGCCTCTGCCAAGACCGCGCACCATACGTGGTGCGAACGGTTCATGAGACCGGCCCAATCCAATACACAGACCACCACGGGCGCCTCAATCCCAAGAAGAACATAACCGATGGCTTCGAGCACATCGTCTACTGCGACCGCCGGTGGCACTAACCCACCAAGCAGCGGATGGCCCACTGGGGGAGTGACCTCGAAACGGAAGGGAGCAATGGAGAAGCTTCCCGGGGCTCGGCTTTGGTTCATCGCGACAAACTGGTTGTCTGTTCCCAGTCCGGGCAAGCTCGGGTCAAGCTGACCTCACATTTCCTCGCGAAATTAACTCAACCGTTGTTCGAAATAGTTCCATTGAACTTAACCTTCGCTTGTTTACTCGAGCATCGTGATCACGCTGCCAGCAGCCGTGGGTATCACCAACTGCGAATAACCACACCATTCATCGCGAAATGAATTCCAACGAAGCCAATTTAGACGAATCGCCTGCAACTCGAACTATTCCAGCGCCTTGCTTGGGTTGGTCCTTGGTCGGTCAGGAGGAGGAATCGCTGGTGCTGGAGGTCCTTCGCAGCCAGTCTCTGTTTCGTTACTACGGTCCGGATCCTGCGTCGCCCCCGCGAATGGTGGCAACGCTGGAGCGCGAATTTGCGGCCATGGTCGGCACTCGGCATGCGTTGGCCGTCACCAGTGGGACCGCCGCCTTACAGGTCGCCCTGGGCGCCCTGGGGGTGGGACCGGGCGATGAAGTAATCGTGCCCGCGTGGAGTTGGGTTTCATGCTTCACATCGGTCGTGCGTTTAGGCGGCAGGCCCGTGCTGGCCGAAGTGGACAACTCTCTGTGCATCGCTCCGGGAGAGGTGACCCGGCTTCGCACGGAGCAGACCAAGGTGGTCTTGGTCGTGCACTTCCAAGGAGTTGCCGCCGATCTCGACTCGATACTGGCTGAAGCCGATAGGGCCGGAATCGCTGTATTGGAAGACTGTGCCGAAAGCCCCGGCGCCTACTACCATGGACGCCGAGTCGGATCGATGGGCGCGATGGGTATCTTCAGTTTTCAGCACAACAAAACAATCACCAGTGGCGAAGGCGGCATGGTCGTAACCAACGATACACGACTGCATGAACGCGCAGTGCGAATGCACGACGTTGGCCAAATTCGCGCGTTTCACGCCGCCCAGTTCGAGCCCTCAGAAACTGCATTTTGCGGCGATCAATTTCGGATGTCGGAATTGACTGGGGCCGTCGCGCTGGCGCAACTTCGCAAGGTAGATCAAATTCGGGTTCATTGCCGAACCATGAGCCTGCGATTGCGGGAACAACTAGGCGGGCTCCCGGGCATTTCGCTACGACACATTCCCGACCCAGACGGCGAATCGGGTATCGAGACCTACTTTTGGTTGGCGACCTCCGAACTACGCGACGCGTTTCGCCAAGCGTTGATTGACGCCAAAATTCCCTGCGAACAGATGACCGGCACCTACGCGCAGTATCATCGCGAATACGTCAAAAGTGGCCTGAGCCACTCCCCCCGGGCGTCGCCATTTCAGGCGGATCAAGCATGGCCCGGCCCGGGGTATCGGGCGGAGGATTTTCCTCGCACCGAAAGTCTGGTTCACCGTTTTGTCGTGATTCCGGTAGGAATGAAACACACGCTGGAAGATATGGATACAATCGCTGCCACGGTGAAAACAATCCACGCCAAGTTGATGATCACCTGATCGGTTTCATTGCCATCCGTGTCCGGTTTAGATCGGAGAGTCGGGTCGTCATTAACTCAAGTTGACGCTGCTCGCTCAAAACGCGCCCACGATCCGTTGCTCCGCAGCCTTCTTGGCGATGTAGTCCCGGTCTTTAGGATGTTCGCTGGACCGATCAACAACTTGCATCGCTCAAGCCCTTCGGTTGCGGAACTCGGCGAGGAGCGTCCCGCGCGGAATGATCGCGGGTGGATGCACGCCCCGCGCAGCAGGGTATGCTTTATAGTCACACTTTTCGTCTTTGTCAAAAGTCACGGTATGACGTCTTAAGCACCGATATGGGTAGGGACGGACTGCTGGGCCGTCCGCATCTGCCGCAACGCGAATCGTGCAACTCTGTGCCATCCTTGCCCGCCCACTGGCCTAATCGACCATCAGTCGGAGGCGCGCCCAGCGGTCACGCCCTACCTCAGGACACGTTGGGCTAAAGTCTGTTTGTCAAAAGTCACGGTATGACGTCTTAAGCACCGCACTACGTCGGTTTAGCCGCCTACGGCAACATAGTGCGGCCCATTAGGTAGCGGTCGCATGCTTTGGCGGCGGCGCGGCCTTCCTGGATGGCCCAGACAACGAGGCTTTGACCACGACGCATGTCGCCGGCAGCGAAGACACCATCTAGGCTGGTGGCGTGTTTGCCTTCCGCAGCCGCGACGTTGGAGCGGGCGTCGGTCTTGAGTCCGAGCTTCTCAATCAAAGTCTGTTCCGGTCCGAGGAAGCCCATGGCGAGGAGCACGAGGTCAGCCTTGATCGTTTTCTGGGAGCCTTCGACTTCCTTGGGAAACATGCGACCCGAGGCTTCGTCCTTGGTCCACTCGACTTCCATAAGTTCGAGCTCTTGCACGGCGCCGATGGCATTGCCGATCAAACGCTTGGTCGTGACGAGATACTCCCGCGGATCGGAGCCCTGCACGGCGTTGGCCTCTTCCTGGCCGTAGTCGATTTTGAAGGTGCGGGGCCATTCAGGCCACGGATTATTCGGGGCGCGGGAATCGGGCGGTCGCGCCATGATCTCCAATTGGATGACGCTGGCACAGCCTTGCCGCAGGGAGGTGCCGACACAGTCCGTGCCGGTGTCGCCGCCACCGATCACGACGACGTGCTTGCCCTTCGCATGAATGGGCGAGCGGGAGTCATCGTAGGCCTCATTCAAAAGAGTGCGCGTATTGGCGGTAAGAAACTCCATGGCGAAATGCACGCCGTCCAGATCGCGTCCATCGACCGGAAGGTCTCGGGGCTTGGTGGCGCCGCAACAGAGCACCGTCGCGTCGAATTCCGCCCGAATATCCGCAATGTCGTGGGTGACACCGATATGGGCGTTGGTAACAAATTTCACGCCTTCATCGGCCATGAGTTTGACGCGGCGTTCGACGACCTCGGTCTTGTCGAGTTTCATGTTGGGGATGCCATACATGAGTAGGCCGCCGATGCGGTCCTCGCGTTCGAACACGGTCACTTCATGGCCGGCTTGGTTGAGCTGGTCGGCGCAGGAAAGCCCGGCGGGACCGGAGCCGATGACGGCTACTCTTTTTCCCGTGCGTTCAGCGGGGGGCTGAGGCGGCAGCCAACCTTTTTCCCAGCCATGATCGATAATCGAGCACTCGATGTTCTTGATCGTGACCTGGGGTTCGATGACGCCGAGGACGCAGGACCCTTCGCAGGGGGCCGGGCAGACGCGGCCGGTGAATTCCGGGAAGTTGTTGGTCTTGCGGAGCCGTTGCAGCGCCTCTTTCCACCGACCGCGGTAGACGAGGTCGTTCCACTCGGGAATAAGGTTATTGATGGGGCAGCCGCTGGCGACGCCTCCGAGGTTCATGCCGGTGTGGCAGTAGGGCGTGCCGCAATCCATGCAGCGCGCGGCCTGTTGCGACACGTCGGCGTCGTTGCGATCGGCGTGGACTTCCTTCCAGTCCTGGAGCCGTTCAAGTGGCGGACGGTTGGGAATCGGTTGGCGTTGGTATTCGAGAAATCCGGTGGGTTTGCCCATGGTAGAGAAGAGTTAAGCGGTGGTGGTTGCGGGGTGGGGCTCAGTGGCCGGCTTTCACGTTTTCTTCGAACGCGGCCTGAATGGCGTCGTCGCCTTGCAGGCCTTTGCTTTCGGCACGGGCGATGGCGTTGAGCACGCGTTCGTAGTCGGAGGGGAGAACTTTGACGAAGCGCGGCAACCAATCGTCCCAGTC
>CAXBOL010000167.1:0-8223 GCA_963977295.1 uncultured Opitutaceae bacterium | reverse complement strand
CAGTTTTATCCCTTTGCGGACTACTTGGCCGATCGTGGCATGGTGGTGATGGCGGCGGAATACCGCACCAAGAAGGGGCATGGCACGGACCCGTTTGCCTGCGTCGAAGACGCCAAAGCGGCGATGCGGTGGGCGCGGGCTCATGCGGCGGAGTGGGGCATTGATCCGCGGCGGCTGGCTGCGGGGGGCGGTTCTGCCGGGGGACATTTGGCGGCGGCGACGGCGTTCGTGCCGGGTTTGAATGAAGCGGAGGCGAACTTCGACGTCTCGTGCGTGCCGGATGCGTTGATCCTCTACAACCCGGTTATCGACAACGGTCCGGGTGGTTATGGCTTCGAACGTGTCGCGGATCGATTTCGAGAGTTCTCCCCGCTGCACAATATCGGTCCGGCCACGCCGCCCCCAACCGTGACGTTTCTGGGCACGGAGGATGCGCTGATTCCAGTCGCGACGATGCAGACATTTGCCGATGCCATTCGGCGTGCGGGTGGTCGCTGTGACGTGCATTATTATGAAGAAGCCACGCACGGTTTTTTTAACGTCAAAGATGGAAAAAACCTGCGTTATTACGAGATCCTGCGGACGACAGATCGGTTTTTGGGATCCTTGGGCTGGCTGGAGGGGGATCCGGTGGTGCGGTTGCCGGCGGAGGCCCGTTTGATTTCCCTTCAGGAATAGAGCGACCCCATCGGGCCTCTCAGGGACATGAGACTTTTGATCTTGGCCGCCGTCCTTGGCTCGGCCGCCCTCGGGCCGACGGTGTCGTCGGCGCAAATGTTTCGGAGTGGAGAGCGAGCCGTGCCGCTGCTGGAGTTGTTTACCAGTGAAGGGTGCTCAAGTTGTCCACCGGCCGAGCATTGGATGGGCGAGCTGCGGCACGAACCGGGGTTGTGGCAAGATTTTGTGCCGGTGGCCTGGCATGTGAACTATTGGGACCGATTGGGATGGCCGGATAAATTTGCCGATCGGGCGTATACAGACCGGCAATACGCCTACGCCAAGATATGGCGGTCCGGCCGGGTCTACACGCCGGGTTTTGTGCGGGCCGGGGAAGAGTGGCGACCGAGCAGTCGCGAACTCGGCTCCTCGCGGAATGCCATGAGTGGAGGCGAGCTGGTCGCTTCGGTCGAAGGGGACCAGGTGTTGGTTCGTTTCGAGTCGTCGGGCGCTGCAGCGGGGTTGCGATGGGTCAACGTCGTGCGGCTGGGCGGTGGCATTGTCAGCGACGTGCGCAGGGGTGAGAACCGAGGCGAATTCCTCGTGCTCGGTTGGGAGCGAGAGGCGTTGCGCGACGGCGCGGCGACCGTGCGGTTGCCTGAGGCTCTCGACGGCGTGAAGCCGTCGAGAGAGGCCGTGGCGATTTGGATTAGTGCAGACGACTCCCCGGCCCCGATTCAGGCGACAGGGGGGTGGCTCAACAGTTTGAAAGATTTGGACGATAAAAGGTAGGGACGGACCGCTGGGCCGTCCGCAGAGGTTTGGCGAGGGCGGGTTTCCGGTGCCATCAGCCCGCGGCGCGCCCAGCGGTCACGCCCTACCACAGAACACGTTGCCCTGAGGTCTACTGTGCAACGGACGCCGGGATTAGCCGTCTCCCATAGTTCATTTTTTCACCCCAGCGGATACGGGAAACGGGCGGTGACTTCGTTAATCTTGGCGAGCACTTCGTCGCTGAGAATCAAGTCGGCGGCCAAGAGGTTTTCTTCCAGCTGTTCCATCGTGGTGCTGCCAAAGATGGTCGAGGCCACGAAGGGGTGTTGCTTGCTCCAAGCGAGGCACAGGGGCACAAGGCCGATGCCGGCGTCTTTGGCGACTTCGGCCAGAGCCTTCACGGTGTTGGTGCTGCTTTCGTTGACGAAGCGTTGGCCCATCTTCTTTTGCCGTTCGTTCTCGCCGGCGAGGTAGGCACTGAACCGGGCACCGTCGGGGAGCGCGCCGTCGTTGTATTTGCCGGAGCACACCCCGCCGCCGAGGGGCGAGTAAGGGAGACAACTAATTTTTTCGCGTTGGCAGATGTCGGCGAGGGCGTCTTCAAACCGTCGATTGATGATGGAGAAGTTGTTTTGAATCGTCTCGTAGCGGGCCAGGCCGTGCGCTTCGGCGGTGGCTTGGGCTTTCATCGTGCCCCAAGCGGTTTCGTTGCTGGAGCCGGCGATGCGGATGAGGCCCTCCTCCTTGAGCTCGGTGAGGGCGCTGAGCGTTTCTTCGTAACCGAAATCGTGATCGGGCCAATGCGTTTGATAAAGATCAATGTAGTCGGTCTGCAGCCGTTCCAGACTGCCCTGAATCGCGGTCCGGATATGGTGGCGATCCATGGAGGAGGTGCCGTTGCGCACGGGTGGCACGAACCAGCCGTGCGCGGGGCCGGCAATCTTGCTGGCAAGGATGATGGCGTGGCGCGGCTTGGTCTTCATCCAACGGCCGACGATCTCTTCCGTGCGGTGCACCCACTTGATGTCCGGGGGCACGGGGTAGACTTCCGCCGTATCATAGAACGTGATACCCGCATCGAAGGCCCGGTCGAGCATCGCGAAGGCTTCTGCCTCGGTGTTGCGAGAGCCGAAGGTCATCGTGCCAAAACACAAATCCGTTACCGTGATACCGCTGCGTCCAAGTCGCCGTTTTTCCATCACGCCAACCAAAGCAATGATGAGCGGAGCGCAACGTTTTGATTACGTTAAGCAATCGCCTCGGCCCGGACGGTTGACCCGTCGGGAGCGAAAACACTTCCTCGAACCATGCCGCGTTTATCCCCGAAGTTGGCCTGCATGTTGTTTGGATTGGTTGCTGGCTTGGCTTCGCCGCTCACCGCGAAGCGTTCCGAGTGGCAGGACCTGCAGGGTAATGTGATCAAAGGCGAGCCGGTGGAGGTGCTGGGTCCTTATGCGCTGTTTCGGGATGGGGCGACCCGGGGGAACCGCATGCTGTTGCGGGGCATGGCGGAGGCAGATTGTCGACGGTTCTACGCTGAAATAGCAGATCAGGGGGCACGCGCGGATCGGTTCAGTGACGCGACGGGGTTGGTCACGCGAGGTTTGCGTGGCAGCGTGAGGCGGGTTGTAGGCAAGGACTTGGTCGACGCCGATCTCACGCAGATTCCTGAACCAGAGGTGTTGATCGTGCTCTATGCGTCTCACAACGACGCTGAATCGTGGCGTATGTTGGAAAATTTTGTGTCCACTTATCACCGCCTTAAGCGGGTGTATCAGGGACGGATCGAGTGTCTCTATTTCGGTATCAGACAAGACGCGGCAGCCCATCGGCGCATTGCGACCCGCATGCGCATGCCGTGGCTGGTGGCGGACCCGGTGGCGCAATACAAGCTGTCGCTGTTGGCCAAGTTCGTGCCGAGGGATGGGCCCTCGATGTTGGTCATTTCGCGCAATGGGGCGCCGCTTATATCCGGCTCGGGCGAGAACCTCGAAACGACGATGAAATTTGCCGATGAACTCGGGGATTTGGTGGGGTTGATGAATCCGGCGAACCCGAAGACTTGGAAAGATCGGGCTCACTATTGGGGGACCGTGCGGTCGCAGCAGTTTGCGCGTGGGGAAACCGGCCCCGAGATGGTGGGGAATCCGCTGCGGCCGGTGGCGATGCGGGAGTATGGCGTCGGTCGGATTGACGCACGGTTGTCGATCAATGCCGAGGGCAAAGTCGAATTGGTCGAGGTGTTACCGACCTCGGTGGTGCCAGGAAAACTGATGGCCCCCTTGCAAACGGCGCTGCAGCGCAGCGCGATCTTTCTCCCGGCGATGAAAGACGGGCAAGCCGTGGCGGGAACGTATGATTACCATTTGGAGGTGCCGCCTGAAGACCGCATGGCCGAGGCCGATGCCGCCTGGTTGAGTGGTGATCCCGTGACCGAAGTGATCCTCAATTCCTGGCTGGTGCTACGGCCCATTCTGGTGCCCGAGAGCGAGTTTGCCGATGTCGCCTATGAGACCGAAGACGGGGTGTTGATGATGAAGGCGGTTGAAGTGGCCGATACCAAATTTACCAAGACCGAACAGCTCTCGGCGTTTTCCAGCAACTGGTTTGATTTTGCGGGGGCCGAGACGGTGAACCCGAAAGTGGGCGATGAGGTCACGGTGATGGGGACGACCCTCACCTGGGAAGCAGTGACGGGGGACAACGGCTTGGTGAATTTCCAGAAAGGCATCTCCCCGTTGGATTACACCATCGGCTACGCGTGGATCGATTTTGAAGTGCCCAAGACGATGCAAGCGTGGCTTGGCATCGGGAGCGATGATGGGCTAAGAATATGGCACAACGGGGAGCTGGTGCACGAAAACTGGGTGCGACGGATTAGTCGCATCGACGATGACATCGTGCCGCTCAAACTTACCGCGGGTCGCAATCAGTTACTGATCAAGATCCAAAACGTGCGTGGCGAATGGAGCTTCATCAGCCGCCTGCGGATCAAGCCGCGGTGAAGGGTGGGTCTGGTTTGTTTTAACCACGAATGGACACGAATGGCTTCACTACCGTTACGCACTGAAACAGATTTTTCTACTAGGAAAAAAGAAGCGTGGGTGGAGGTATTGGTTTTTCTCTAGTGCGCGGCGATGATGGCGCGGGCGACTTTGACGGCGATTTCTGAGGCGCGGAGCTCGTTGTCGTCGATCGGATTTTTGCCGTGTTGGCCTCCGGCCAGATCGCTCAAGCTGCGAATGACGAGGATGGGCGTCTTGTTGGCCCAAGCGACGTGCGCGAGGGCGGTCGATTCCATATCGAGACAGCGCGCTTGCCAGACTTTGAACACCCACTCGCGGTATTTGGCGTTGTCGAGAAACACGGTGCCCGCGACGCCGTTGCCGCCGACGCTGAGGCTGACGGTGCGTCCACCCTTGGTCATCGGAGGGATGCTGGGCAACACCCGGCGCGCGACGGCGAGGAGCTCGGGATCGGCGGGGAAGAACGGCATGTCCTTGAATTCCTCCTGACCGTCGCGGATGGCGTGGGCGCTGTCGGGAAAGATCATGCCGAAGTTTTCGATCTTCGGGTGCAGGTAGTCGGGGATGAGGTATTCGCCTGGCTTGTCGGGGTCCTCGTTGAGGTAGGCGGCCTCGTCGTGATAAGCCCACTGCTCGGGGATGACGACGTCGCCCACGTCGAGTGAAGGATCGGTGCCCCCGGCGACTCCGGCGAAAATGATGTGCGTAATGGGAAAGCGTTCGAGCGCCAGTTGGAGTTGGTAGGCGGCGTTGACCGGGCTGACGCCGGTGCGGAAAAAGAGCACGTCCTTGCCCTCAACCTTGCCGCGCCAGAACACCAATCCCTTGATGACGGAACGTTCCCAGCCATTGGCTTCACTTACGCCGAATTCCGCCGTAATCGCTTTGATTTCAGGCGGATAGGCCCCGCACAACGCATAGAGCGGGGCGGCCCCGAGGCGGGGCGCAGTCACAACCAAAAGGGCAACGGCAATGAAGCAGACGCGACGTATCATAGTCGCGAACAAGCAGGAGTGGTGCCGAGGCGACAACCAAAAGTTGGCGCGAGATTCCCTTCGTTAGATCGAATAAACGGGCGCCCACCCGGGACGAGGGGGCGGGCCGCCGAGCAGATCGTTGGCGAACGGGTGGTCGACGAATCGCTTCGTGGTGCGGTCGAATTTCAACGTGCCGCCGAAGCGTTGGGCAATTACCCCGAGAATGAAGACCTGCGAGAGCGGGCCGGAGATGGAGAACGGTGACTGGGTCTCGGCTCGTCCGAGGCAGGCGAGGGCGAAGTTTTCGTAGTGATCGGGATTGCGACCGCTGATGCGAGGAAGCGTCGGCGCGAGTTCCCGCATCTTCTCGGCGGGCAGGATGCGCAGCGTGTCGGAGTGCGTGCCACCCTTGAATACAAGATCGCGACTGTAGAGGTATTTACCGTTTTTCTGGCGTTCGACGGTGGCGCTTTCTTCGGCGGGCAGGGGCGGAAGATTTTTGACACCATCATACCACGTGACTTCACACGCCGGATGCGGACCGCGCGGCGGAAACGAAAACTGGATGGTAGACGCTTGGGGGAAGATGAAGTCGTTGGGGCCATCGCGTTTCACGGCGGTAATGGTTTCGGGTAGGCCGAGATCGAGGAAGCGATGGGCGGTATCCAAAATGTGAGGCGCCCAGTCACCAAAGGCACCGCTGCCGTAGGCGAACCAACTGCGCCAATTGCCGGGATGGAGCCGTTCGCTGAAATCGTGCCAGGGACGGCCGACGTGCCAGAGATCCCAGTCGAGACCGGCCGGAGTCGGCTGCCCCTCATCGAAGCCGTTGACCTCCCAACCATGCCAGCGGCGAGGTGAATTCATGTAGGCGTCGATGCGGGTGACGTCTTTGATGATGCCGGCCTCATACCACGCTTTGAATTGGAAAAAGTTGGCGCCAGAGTGGCCCTGATTGCCCATCTGGGTGACCACGCCCATGCGCTTCGCTTGCGCCATGAGGAGCTCCACCTCTTGGAAGGTGTGGGCGAGTGGTTTTTCGAGGTAGACGTGCTTGCCGGCGGCCATGCAGGCCATGGCGACGGGGAAGTGGGCGAAGTCGGGCGTCGAAATACACACCGCGTCGAACTTGTTGCCCTCCTTGGCGAGCATCTCGCGAAAGTCACGGTAAAGCGGAATGTTGCCGAGCACGCCGCGGGCTTCCTGGCAGTGTTCGCCATCGGGTTGGACGTCGGCGGCGGCGACGAACTCGACCAGCTCAGTGGCCTTGAAAAGCTTGATGTTGGCCGTGCCGCGATTGCCGATGCCCACGAAGGCGAGACGAACTTTTTCGCGCGATCCGACCGGGGAAACCGCACTGGCTTTCGCGCCCGTTGCGGCGGATTTGCTGCCAGTAGATTGGCAACCGGCCCACAGGACGGAAGAAGCCAGGGCACTCTGTTTTAGAAATTGGCGACGAGATGCGGGAGTAGGGGTGGCCATAGTGAGAGAATTTTCGGATTTAATTACCGAAAATGCCACCCGAGAACCGCATCATTTTTTGTTATTTTGTAGCAGTGGTTTCGCCATCAGGAACGACGCGATATGCCCGGATTGGGAAAAGGAGCCGTCCGCGATGGCCGCGTCGACTTCGGCGATGGTGAGGTAGTGTTGTTCAATCTCTTCGTTGGCATCGAGGGCGGTCGGGAGGGTCGGCTTGACGTTACGGGCGAGGAAGCAATGAAACCGATTGGTTTGGCGAGCTGGGTTGGGATAGAACGTGGCTAACTCGCTCCATTCGCCTCCCGTCAGCCCACATTCTTCGCGTGCTTCGCGTTGAGCCCCGGCGAGCGGGGTTTCATGGGGATCAAGGAGGCCTCCGGGTAATTCGAGGCAGAAAACCTGGGCCGCATGGCGATATTGACGCACCAAGGCGATACGCCCATCGGGCAACACCGGGAGGGCATGCACGAAATCGCGTTCTTCCATCACGTAGTAAGGGGCGATTACGTGGCCGTCATGCCGCTCGCAAGTGTCGGCCCGGAGGCGCAGCCATGCATTGGCGACGAGCGATTCGGAGGCGGTCTTTTTCCACGGATGCAACATGCCGGGAGTCGAACAAGGGGAGGGACTTTCGTCGATCTCAGAACCGAGGAGGAACGCTGTCGAATAGTCCTAAAAACCGCCGTTAATTTCTAACGCAGAGGCGCTAAGGCCGCAAAGTAAGACTGATGGGTATCGGGGCGAGGCGAAGGTATTTCATCCTCGGTATGCGGGTTCGGGTTAAACTTTTTACATCACCTTTAACTACGGTTTTTTGGGAATGGGAGGGGTTTTACGCCCCGACTCTCTGCGAGACGACCGATTCCTGTCGTGGTGTATTGCCCAACGTCATTTGAGAAATAGATTTTGGCGTAATTTGTATTGAGGTAGAGTGGGACCGCTGGACCCGCCGCGATGTGATACGCGAACGGCCCAGCGTTCCGTTCCTACCTTCTCTTCCGCGCCAAAGTCCAAATCCTTCAAACGATTGGGATTAAACCTCTCTCGCATCGGTCGGAAACGATCCGGACCGAAGAATTGGCTCGATCGTCGTGCTGTCCTACTCCGCTGTCCCGACCTGCGGGCGAAGGCTGGGCGTCTGCCAATGTCGAGCGACGACCTCGCGCATGGCTGGGGTGCTCACGAGAAAATCCTCCCCGCGTGAATTACCGGGAAACCATTTCCAAAGAAACGCGCCCAGGAGGTCGTCGGGCTCCTCGACTGCCGCCAGAGCACGATCCAAACAGAGCGTTTGGACCTCTTCGGCG
>CAXBOL010000166.1:0-8251 GCA_963977295.1 uncultured Opitutaceae bacterium | reverse complement strand
CACCACCATCGCCGTCCCCGGTCACGACACCACCTGTGCCTACGACGCCATGCCTGCCAACGCGGATGGCTCCGACATCTTCCTGAGCTCCGGCACGTGGTCTCTGGTCGGATTCGAAAGCGATCAGCCCCTGCTCGGTGCCGAAGCCCAAGCCGCCAACGTCGCCAACGACCGCACCGGTCGCGGCGGTTACCGCCCCCTCGTCAACGTCATTGGATTGTGGTTACTCGAAGGCATCCTGGGCTCCTTCGCGTCGCGGCCCAAGAATGCCAGCGGCTGGAAAACCCTCATTCAGGCCGCCGCCAGTCTCCCCGCGCCTAAGCGCCTGCTCGACGTAACCGATCCCGCCTTCGCCAACCCACCGTCCATGAAGGCCGCCATCGACGCGCAGCTAAAGAAGCACCGCGTTAAACCACCCAAAGATCTGACCACCTACGTGCGCCTGATCTGCGACTCCCTCGGCCAAGGGCATGCCGACGTCGTCAGCCGCTTCGAACGCCTCGCGAACCGTAAATTCTCCCGCATCCTCATGGTCGGAGGCGGCGCAAAAAACGCCCTGCTGTGTCAAGCCACCGCCACCGCCGCCGGACTGGCCGTTTACGCCTACCAACTCGAAGGCTCCGCCATCGGCAACCTCGCCAACCAACTCATCACCCTCCGCGCGGTAAAAGACCTACCCACCTTCCGCGCCACTCTCGCCACCCAACTCAAACCCAAAATCTATCACCCCAATCACGGATAAGCCGAGAAGCCGCCACTCACCCTCACCGGCGACTCCTAGACCACTTTTTAACCACAGATGGACACCGATCTACACAGATTCAATCCCCACTCCACCACGTTTAATTTTAAATAGATCCTAACCGGCTGACGGGTTCCATCGCGTAACGGTAGTGAAGCCATCTGTGTTCATCTGTGGTTAAAAAAACTCCCTGCCTCTCAGTCCAAATTTCTCAATCTCATGCCCTCCGCCCAAAAAATCTCCGCCGCCTACGATCTCGCTCGTGAAACCTACGCCGAATTCGGCGTCGATACCGAAAAGGCCATTCGCAAAGCCCTCTCCATTCCCATCTCCCTGCACTGCTGGCAGGCCGACGATGTGCGCGGACTCGAAACGCCCCGCGAGGGTCTTGCTGGCGGGGGCATCATGGCCACCGGCGGCTATCCCGGTCGCGCCCGCAACGGCGACGAGATGCGCGCCGATCTTTCCAAGGTGCTCGATTTGCTTCCCGGCAAACAACGCCTCAACCTCCACGCCTTCTACGCCGAAACCGGCGACAAGGTGGTCGACCGCGATGCCCTCGAGCCCCAGCACTTCAACAACTGGCTCGACTGGGCCAAGTCCGAGAAAATCGCCCTCGACTTCAACCCCACTTACTTCGCCCATCCGCTCGCCAACGACGGCTACACGCTGTCACACGCCGATAAAAAGGTCCGCCAGTTCTGGATCGACCACGCCCACGTCTCCCGTCGCATCGCCGAACACTTCGGACGGCAACTAAAGAGCCCCTGCGTCAACAACCACTGGGTCCCCGACGGCGCCAAAGACGTGCCCGCCGATCGCTTCGCTCCGCGCCAACGCCTGCGCGATTCCTACGATGCCATTTTTGCCGACACCAAGATCGATCGCGCTCTCTGCGTGGACGCCGTAGAAGGCAAGCTCTTCGGTCTCGGCAGTGAAGAATACGTCGTCGGCTCCCAGGAATTTTACTCCAACTACGCGCTCTCCCGCGACCTCACGCTCTGCCTCGACCTCGGCCACTATCACCCCACCGAGTCCGTCGCGGACAAGATTTCCACGCACCTGCAGTTCCATAAAAAACTGCTCCTCCACACCAGTCGCCCCGTGCGATGGGACAGCGATCACGTCGTCCTCCTCGACGACGCCGTGCGCAACCTCTTCCTCGAAGTCGCCCGCGGCAACGCGTGGAACAAGATCTACGTGGCGCTCGATTTCTTCGATGCCTCCATCAACCGCATCGGTGCCTACGTGATCGGCACCCGGGCGACCCGCCAAGCGATCCTCGCCGGCCTGCTCGATCCCTCCGCGCAACTCAAAGCCGCCGAGAAGGCCGGCCGCGGCCACGAACGTCTCGCCCTCATGGAACACACCCGCGCCCTCCCCTGGGGAGCCGTATGGGACGAACTCTGCCAACGCGCCAACGTCCCCGCCGGCACCGACTGGCTCGCCGAGGTGGCCACCTACGAAAAAGACGTCCTCTCCCAACGCGACTAAGACGAACAGCCGGTTCAAATCGGGCTAACCTTTAATGTCGCCAAGCCGGTAAGCACCGCAACGTCTGGAAACGAAAAACCTTATTCTCCGTCTCCGCGCCTTTGCGTTGGAGTCCAAATTGGAACAACCTGGTCCCAAAAATCAGATGTTCGGAATCTGTATCCATCGATGGTTAAAACAAAAACTCATTTCGACGAAGCGGTAGCGGAGTTATTCGTGTGCATTCGTGGTTAAAAAAAACTTCCCTCCTATCGTGACCCACTCTCGCGCCCCCATTCCTGCCGATCGCCACGTCCAACTCATGGCTACCTGCCTGTGTGACGCCTTCTACGACGATGTCGCCCGGGCCACCGTGGAGGTCCTCGAACACCTCGGCTGCACGATCGAATTTCCCGAGGCCCAGACTTGCTGCGGCCAACCCGCCTTCAACGGCGGCGACTGGCCCAACTCCCGCAAAGTCGTGCGCCACACCGTGCGCACCTTCTCCGGCACCAAACCCGTCATCATCCCCTCCGGGTCCTGCGCCGCGATGCTGTTTCACGGCGCGCCCCTTGAATTCGAAAAGGAGCCCGATCTCGCCGACGTCAACGCCCTCGGCAACCGGACCTGGGAACTGGCCGACTTCATTGTCAACGGCCTCGGGGTCACCACGTGGCCCGGTCGCTACGACGCCAAGATCGCGTTTCACCGTTCCTGTCACAGCCGCGGCACCCACTCCGCCGCCGCGATTCAAACCCTCCTCAGCTCCATCGACGGCGCGGAGGTCGTGCCCTTCGGCGAAGCCGAACAATGCTGCGGGTTTGGCGGCACCTTCTCCGTCGGATTCCCCCACATCTCCAGCTCGATGGGGCAACTCAAACTCGACCACGTGCGCGCCGCCAAACCCGACGTGATGACCTCCGCCGACATCAGCTGCCTCATGCACATGACCGGCCTCGCCGAAAAATCCGGTCAACCCGTCAAGACCCTCCACTTCGCCCAAATCCTCCGCGACGCCCTTTCCCACGCCTAGGTCCTCAACCTAAGTTCCTTCAAAATTTATTTTTACAGAAGCAAACAGAGAAAACAAAGCCAGGCCTCAACGTCACAAATTCAAATTTCAGTGCGGAGCCGGTAGGCGAAGCCATTCGTGTCCATGTCAGGCCATTCACTTCGTTCATAGACGTGGCTTAAAAACAAACTCGTCCAAATCTTCCTATCTCCATGATCCGCAAAGTCTTCATCATGTCAGTCAACCCCGGCCAAGAGGCCGAATACGAACGACGCCACCGTCCGATCTGGGATGACCTCGCCGCCACGCTCCGCGAGCACGGCGTGCGCCACTACACCATCCACCTCGACGAGCCCACCAATCAACTCATCGCGGTCGCCGACATCGAGGATGAAGCCAAATGGAACGCCATCGCTCAAACCGAAGTCTGCCAACGCTGGTGGAAACATATGACCGACGTCATGCCCACCAACCCTGACCATAGCCCCATCGACCGCGAACTCCGCGAAGTCTTCTGCCTCTCCGATAACTAACCCTTTCCGACGACGCGGTCCCGCCCTGCGGGACGACGGCGGATCCATTCGTGGTTAAAAAGTCCCAGCCTTACCTCTCACTCCCATGGCCCACCAACAAATCGACACCTTCGCTGCCACCCTCCCTCCGGAGCGCCGGCAATCCGTTTACCACGGCTCCAAGGTCGGCCACGAAAAACGCACCAAGGTGCTCTTCGATCAATTCGAAGATCCAGACCACCTCCGCCGCACCGCCGGCAAGATCAAGCAGCATGTGATCGAGAATCTGGATACGCTGCTGCCCGCCGCCGAAGCCAAACTCAAAGCCAATGGCGTCAATGTGCATTGGGCCTCCACCGCCGAAGATGCCTGCGCCGCGGTGCACGGCATCATGGTCGCCCGCGGGGCCACCAAACTCGTCAAGGCCAAGACCATGGTGAGCGAGGAAATCGAACTCACCCCTTACCTCGAAGCCCGTGGCATCGAAGCCCTCGAAACCGATCTCGGTGAATTCATCGTGCAGATCGACGGCGATCATCCGAGTCACATCGTCAAACCCATCATCCACAAAAACAGGCGCGAGATCGCCCAAAGTTTCGAGCGCGAAGGACTCGGCGACTACAACGACGAACCCGAGGTCATCACCCACCGCGCTCGCGCCCACCTGCGCCAGAAATACCTGCAAGCCGACGTCGGCCTCACCGGCGGCAACTTCATCTCGGTCGAAAGTGGTCGGCTCGTGCTCGTCACCAACGAGGGCAACTCCCGCTTCTGCCTCGCCGCGCCCAAGGTGCATATCGCCCTCGTGGGCATCGAGAAACTCGTGCCCCGCGACCGCGACCTCGGCCTGCTACTCAATCTCCTCGCCCGTAGCGCGACTGCCCAGCAACTCACGGTTTACACCGAATTCATCTCCGGACCAAAGTCGCCCACCCAACCCGACGGCCCGGAGGAAATGCATGTCATCTTCGTCGACGCCGGGCGCACCGACGTCCTCGCCAGCGATTGCCGCGAGATTCTCCGCTGCATCCGCTGCGGCGCCTGCCTCAACGTTTGCCCGATCTACCGCCAATCCAGTGGTCACGCCTACCGCAGCGTCTACCCCGGTCCCGTCGGCGCCGTGCTCTCCCCGCTTCTCGCCGGCAAGAAGTTCCCCGAACTCGCCGACCTGCCGAAAGCTTCGTCACTCTGCGGCGCATGCAATGAGGTTTGCCCCGTCGACATCCCCATTCCTGATCTCCTCCTCCGGCTCCGCGAAAAGGGCAAACGGGAAGGCGCCCCTGCCGCAAAGGCCGGTTCTCCGCCCATGGGAGGTTGGGGTGTGTTAGCCTCCCAGCCCACCGCCTGGAAAGCCTCCCTCGCCGGCGGTCACGTCATGAACTTCCTGCCTACCGCCCTCATCCCCGTCCCCGCCCTGCAGGCCTGGACCAAGACCCGCACCCTCCCCCAATGGAAAGGCGGCGCCTTCCGCAAATGGCTAAAAACCCGCCAAAAACTTTAACCACAGATGGACACAGATAAACACAGATTCAGGGTTTCTTTTCCACGTCGTTTTTTCACCAAAAATCGAAGGGCTGAAGGGCTCCATCGCGTAACGGTAGTGAAGCCATCTGTGTTCATCTGTGGTTAAAAAACTCCCCTCTCCATGTCTTCCTCCCGCGACCAAATTCTCTCCCGCGTCAATGCCGCGCTCAAGCCACTCCCGCAACGTGCACCGTTGCCCGATTGGGATCGCGAACTGGTGCAGCGACGCGAACCACTCGACCCCTCGGACCTTTGGACCCGTTTCGCGGCCGAACTCTCCGCCGTCAACGGCACACCGCTTACTTCCATCGACGCCCTTGTTACCGAACTGCGCACCAACAATTGGCTCCACGGTTACTGCGATCCGACCCTCTGGCCCGCGCTTTCACCCCACTTTGACGACACCTTTAACGTCGAAACGACCTTCGATCGCACCCGCGTCGACGACTACACGTTCGGCATCACCCAAGCCTTCGGCGCCATCGCCGAGACCGGCACCCTCATCCTCGGCGACCTCACCACCTCCAGCCGCCTCGCCGCCCTCACCCCCTGGGCCCACATCGCCGTGATTGCGACCAATCAAATTTTCCCCGACATCCCGGCCGCCCTTGAGGCACTGCCTGCCGATCCCAATCTCATCTGGGTCACCGGTCCCTCCAAGACCGCCGACGTCGAAGGCATCCTCATCGAAGGCGTCCACGGCCCCGGCCGCCAATACGCCCTACAGATTTCGTAGTCCGGCGGTCCCTGCCAAGCTCCCCGGGAACGCCGAGCTCCAGCTCGGCCCCATCAGCGACATGATCAGATCTCGCTATGTAGCGATTAAAGTCCGCAGGCCGGCGCGGTTATTACCTGGCGCGGTTCGATCAAGTTCGACTCTTTTGACGATCAGACATCACGCCTCCAGAAACGGAACGATGATGGGCGCAAATTACTCAATTCCGATCTTTGCCCCTTTGCGGCTTGGCGTTAAATACTGAGTTTACCCCATGCGCCGACTCACCCCCTTCGCCCTGCTCTTATCCTTCATCGCGTCGGTTACCATCGGCGCTTCCGTCGAACGCCCCAATATCATCTTCATTTTCGCTGACGACTGGGGTTATGGCGATCTGGGTATCCACGACAGCACCTTCTGCCAGACACCGCGACTCGATCAGATGGCCGCGGAGGGCACCGACTTCCAAAACTTCACGGTCAACCATTCCGTGTGTTCGCCCAGTCGCACCGCCGTGATGACCGGACAGTTCCCCGCCCGCCATTTTGTGCATCGTCATTTCGCGTCCGTCGAAAGCCATATCAGCGCCAACATGGTCGATTGGCTCGATCCTCAGGCCTCGATGCTGCCACGCATGCTGCGCGATGCGGGTTACGCGACCGCTCACTTCGGCAAGTGGCATTTGTCCAACACCCATGTGCCTGACGCGCCGCTACCGGATGCGTATGGTTACGATGAATACGACGCCTTCAATCTCCCCGGCAACGCCGCCCTTCAAATGGCGCCCGCCGCCACCGCTCCCCGGGCCATCGACTTCATTCGCCGCCATCAAAACCAACCGTTTTTCATCAACGTGTGGCTGCACGAAACGCACACCCCTCACTACCCCCTCCCCGAGTATTTGGCGCAGTTTGAGAATTTGAAGGAGCAGCAACAAGTTTACGCCGCCGTAGTCGCGGAAGGGGACGCCGGCGTGGGCCGAATTCTGGACACCCTGCAGGAGCTTGGTTTGGACGATAACACGCTGGTCATTTTCTCTTCTGACAACGGCCCGGAGTGGACGGGAGCAGCCGCCCAAAAGACCACCCAGGACAACTCCACCGGTCCCGGTTTGGGCACCTACTATTCCGTAGGTGAAACAAGTCAGTTCAAAGGCCGCAAACGCTCCCTCTACGCCGGCGGCATCCGGGTTCCCTTCATCGCTCGCTGGCCCGGTCAAATCCCCGCAGGTCGTATCGACCGCGAGTCAGTTTTAACCGCCGTGGACCTCCTCCCGACCTTCTTGGAAGTTGCAGGCGTCCCGCTCCCTGGTGACTATCAACCCGACGGCGTAAGCGCGGTCCCGGCGTTGCGCGGACGCTCCTTCCAGCGGGCGAAGCCCATTTTCTGGGAATACGCCGGCGCCCGCAACCACCCGATTGTCTGGCCGCACCTCGGCATCCGCGACGGTAACTGGAAATTACTGCTCAACGAGGAACTGGGTCGCGCCGAACTTTACCAACTGAGCGAAGACTGGACAGAGCAGCACGATGTCGCCGCCGCCCATCCAGAGGTCGTAAAACGCCTTACTGAGGAGCTGAGGAAATGGAAGAACTCGCTCCCCACCACGCCTCCCGCCTCCTGCTTCTCCGCCACGCGTCAAACGGCGAGGAACTGACGCCCAACGGGTTGCCGACCCAGAGCATTACCGCTAAGACCATAGCCGAGAACCGGAAGGAAACGTTCTGGTCTCGGGGTATCGGACTTTAGGGTTGTGGCCGGGGTCGTTGACCCCGGAACTGTGCCCTCAGCCTGATCCGGGGTCAGCCGTGTCCGACGAAGCCTTGGCGAAGTCGGACGACCCCGGCTGCAGTATTTCAAAAATGGTCTACCGCACCTCGTAGACTTCGATCAACGCAGTCCCAGTCCCGCCATCGGCACCGCTGACTTGCACGGTGTAACCTTTGCCCCCGGCATCGACGACGAGCAACAAGGCCGCATCGGCACTCCCCGTGGTCAACGGAAACGCCCCCAATGTCGTCATCGTGCTCGCCAGCGAAGCATCCCAATTATCGTTCGACGCGATCGCCGTTGATCCCGAGAACACCGTGATCTTGGGATCAACCATTACCCCCGGAACGCCAAACCGACTATTGAGTTCCGGCCCTACTCCGCGAATGAGCAAACGCGCCTGCCCCGGACCATCGACCGTAAATCCGGCCGTAAGAATCTGAGCACCCTGTCCGCTAAAACTCAGCGCGGAAACATTAGACAACCGTGGCCCTGTGGCACTG
>CAXBOL010000165.1:0-8279 GCA_963977295.1 uncultured Opitutaceae bacterium | reverse complement strand
TTTGGCCTCCAGCCATATGCTGGCGTTCACCGCCGCGTTGACGGCCAAGATCACCGGTAATGCGGCGGTGGCTCGTTTGGCCCAAGGCTTGGAGTTCAAAGACCAAGACAAGTGGTTGGAAGAGTGCGCCAAAGATCTTCAGTCCCACCGAGGCGAATCTCTGGTGGTTGCGGGTGCGCACCAACCGGCTCAAGTGCATGCTTTGGCTTATGCCATTAATGCCGCGCTCGGTAACATTGGAAAGACGATCGATTTCGTTGAAATTCCTGACAGTAAAGCTGCCGGATTTGCTGAACTCAGCGCCGCCGCTAAATCGGGGAAGGTTTCGACCCTCGTTGTCTTAGGTGGCAATCCCGCCTACAATGCTCCGGCTGATCTCGATTTTGCGGGCATCGCGGCGTCTGCCCAGCAAGTCGTCCGCTATGGCTACTACGTTGATGAAACGTCGGCGGTGGCCAATCTACACGTCGCCGCGACGCATTATCTCGAATCTTGGGGGGATGCGCGCACCGCTGACGGCACCGTAGTGCCGGTTCAGCCAATGATTTTGCCGCTGTTTGATGGCCTGACTGAGGTTGAGGTGGTCGCTCGTTTGGCTGGTGAGACTGAAGTCGATCCCTATGCCAATGTGCTCGCGACGATTTCGAATTTGGCCGGTGGTAACGCCGAAATCGTCTTCCGTAAGTTCCTTCACGACGGTTTGCTCGAAGGTTCCGCCTACAAAGTGGCCCGGGTGTCTTACGATCAAAACGGTGTCGGCAACCTCTTTGCCGCGGCGCCGTCTTACAGCGCGTTGTCCGCCGACAATCTCGAAGTTCGCTTCGTAACCGACCATAAGATGGACGACGGGCGTTACGCCAACAATGGTTGGCTGCAGGAGTGTCCGGATCCGATCACTAAGATCTCGTGGGATAACGCAATTTTGGTCAGCCCTCGTCTGGGTGCCCACCTCGGCATTGAGCCCGGTGGAGCAGCACTTCAGGTTGCTCGGAAAGAGTTATCGGAGTTTCAACAGGGCAAAGAAAACGCCTTCATGGCGGAAGTGACCGTGAACGGAGTCACGGTCCGTGGCCCCGTTCACATCCAACCAGGCCTGTCGAACTGGACCGTGGTGTTGCCCCTCGGTTATGGCCGGACCGTTAGCGGTCGAGTAGGGCAGGGCACCGGTCACGATTTCTATCCGGCCCGCACTTCGACCAACCCCGCCTTTGCCACAGGTGCATCCATCAAGATTTTAGACGAGCGGTTCCTCCTCGCCAATCAGCAAGAGCACTGGTCGATGGAAGGCCGCGATATCGTTCGCGAAGCCAATAAGGACGAATTCGATTCAAATCCCAACTTCGTCGATTCCTTCGGGATTGAATCCCATGCCCCTTCTAATCTGGGCAAAGACAAAGATATGCCGCTGGCTGCAATTGCTTCGGAAACTCCCCGTGGCAACTCCCTCTACGAAACGCCGAATTTTGCTGGCGTGCACCAATGGGGTATGTCGATCGATCTGAATACCTGTATTGGATGCAATGCCTGTGTCATCGCATGTCAGGCTGAAAACAATATTCCGATCGTTGGTAAACAGCAGGTCATGCGTGGCCGCGAAATGCATTGGATTCGTCTGGACCGCTATTACTCTGACGGCAAAGCAGACGGGGCAGCCTTCGGCGGCGACGGGAATAAGGAAATTCCGGAAGACCCGCAGGCTTCGCTCATGCCGGTGGCGTGTATGCAATGCGAATTGGCTCCATGTGAAACGGTTTGTCCGGTCAATGCCACCGTGCACGACGACGAAGGCCTCAACACGATGGCCTACAACCGCTGCATCGGCACGCGGTATTGCGCTAACAACTGTCCGTATAAAGTGCGTCGCTTTAACTTTTTCGACTGGAACGATCGCAATATCAACCAGCTCTACATGGGACCAGCGGGCGAAAAAGGGATGCCTGAATTGGTTAAACTGGTGAAGAATCCCGACGTAACCGTCCGGATGCGTGGTGTCATGGAAAAGTGCACCTATTGCGTCCAACGTATCCAACAAGCCAAGATCGCCCAAAAGGTGAAGGCTCGCGACTCCGCCAACGTGGTTATTCCCGACGGCACGATCAAAGTCGCCTGTCAGCAGGTTTGCCCGGTTGATGCGATCGAGTTCGGCAACATCAAGGATCCGCAAAGCGCGGTCTCAATCGCCAAGGCACGTGAGCAGGATTACGCGTTGCTCGGTTACCTCAACATTCGTCCGCGCACCACTTACCTCGGTAAGCTACGCAACCCGAACCCATCCATGCCAGATTACGCTTCACTGCCGCTGAGCCGGGTCGAGTATAACAATAAAAATCACCCTGCCGGTCATGGCGAAGGTCATGGCGGATCCCACCACGAGGAAGAGACGCATGGCGAACATGCGCCTGAGGGACACACTTCGATGATGAAAAACGCCCTTCGGACCGGAGGACTTAGCTAATGTCGCACGCAGAATCTTCCGCCGCCACCCCGGCTATTTTGAGTGAAGTTAAACCCGCCGCATTGCCGCGGGCGACCTTGGTCGAGCACCAACGGAGCTTCGGTTGGATCACAGACAAGATCTGTGGCATCATCGAAGGGAAAACTCCCGGTTGGTGGTGGGTCTGTTTCGCTTTGGCGTGTTTTGTCGCCACTTGGACCGTCGCTGGTATCACCTACTTGGTGGCCACCGGTGTGGGGGTGTGGGGTCATGCCAATCCGGCCAACTGGGCTTGGGACATCGTCAACTTCGTGTTCTGGATCGGTATCGGTCACGCCGGCACGTTGATTTCGGCTATTCTCTGTTTGTTGCGTCAAAAATGGCGCACCTCGATCAATCGGGCGGCTGAGGCCATGACGATTTTCGCGGTGGTTTGCGCCGGCATCTTCCCGGTGTTTCACGTGGGTCGAGTGTGGTTCGCCTGGTATCTGTTTCCGATTCCCAACTCGAACTACATCTGGCAGAATTTCCGTTCGCCACTGGAGTGGGACGTGTTCGCGGTTTCGACTTACGGCACCGTATCCGTCCTTTTTTGGTATGTCGGTTTGATTCCCGATTTGGCGATTCTGCGGGATCGATTCTACAAGGCGGGTAACAAATTCCGTTCCTTCCTTTACGGTTTGTTTGCGATGGGCTGGCGCGGAGCCAATCGCCATTGGAGCAACTACGAGATGGCTTACTTGGTTTTGGCCGGTATCTCCACACCGCTCGTGCTGTCCGTGCACACCATCGTGTCGTTCGACTTCGCGGTGTCTTTGCTGCCAGGTTGGCACACGACCATTTTCCCGCCTTACTTCGTGGCAGGCGCGATCTTCTCGGGATTCGGCATGGTGCTGACCCTGATGTTGCCCCTTCGTGCGATCTACCAACTCGAGGATCTGATCACGCAGTATCACATCGATTGTATGTGTAAGATCACTTTGGCGACGGGAACGATCGTGGGTTACGCTTACGGCATGGAGTTCTTCATCGCGTGGTATAGCACCAATCCGTATGAAGGTTTTGCGTTCATCAATCGTGCCTTCGGTCATTACGCATGGGCTTACTGGATCATGATTTCGTGTAACGTGATCACGCCGCAATTCTTCTGGTTTAAGAAGATTCGGGAGAACACCGCACTGGTTTGGATCCTGTCGATTTTCGTCAACGTCGGGATGTGGTTCGAACGCTTTGTGATCATCGTCACCTCGTTGGCTCGTGATTTCCTGCCCTCCAGCTGGGGTTACTACAGTCCCTCGATTGTGGAAATCTTTACCTTCTTCGGGACCTTCGGAGTCTTCTCCGTCTTGTTCCTTCTCTTCATTCGCTTCCTGCCCATCATGCCGATGGCCGAGCTCAAGGCGGTGACGCCTGAGGCTGATCCTCACGCTGGACATGGCCACCATTAAGCCCAAGCGACGAACCTCTTTTACATCCTGAACATGGCTGCTCCTACACATGGCGTGATTGCCACTTTCGACACCGCGGCGGATATCTACCACGCGGCCCAGAAAGTGCGCGACGCTGGATTCAAATTCTGGGACTGCATTACCCCGTGCCCCGTGCACGGCCTCGATGGGGCGATGGGCGTGCGGCGTTCCAAAGTTCCCCGATTTTCTCTGGCAGGTGGCCTCCTCGGCTTCACCACTGGGATGTCGATGATCTTTTTCACCGGTGCGGTGGACTATAAACTGATCGTGGGCGGTAAACCGTTCTTCAGTCCAATGTTCGCGTTTCCGGTGTCTTATGAGCTCACCATTCTGTTGTGCGCATTTTTCACCATCGGAGGTATGTTTTTCCTTAATGGACTGCCGATGCATTATCACCCGGTTTTGAAAACCGATCACATCCACCGCGGCCTCGATGACAAGTTTCTCATCGTGATCGAAGCTCGCGACCCGAAGTTTGACGTTGAGGCGACCAAGTCGCTGTTGGCGGCTGCTGGCGGTAAGGATATAACCGACGTTGAAGGCTAATCCGATGCGTTACGCTTATTTAACTGCATTCTTTTTGGTCGTTTTGACCGTGGGGGCCCTGGGATTCCGAGGCTCCATTTCGACCAAACCTCCCTTGGAAGTGTTTCCAGACATGGATCGCCAATCCAAATACCAACCGCAAGGTGAGTCGGTTTTCTTCGCGGATGGTCGCGCGGATCGTCCTCTGCCTGCGGGGGTGGTTGCACAAGGTGATCTTGAAGCTGATCCTCAATTGGCCCACGGCAAAGATGCGGCGGGCAATTTTGTAGGCGGGTTTCCCTCCTCATTGACATTCGACGGGACCTTTATGGCTCGGGGGCGCGAGCGGTTTGAGATCTACTGCGGCCCCTGTCATGGCGCGTTGGGCGACGGGCGAGGTATCGTGGCCCAATACGGTTGGGGTGGACCGATTAATCTCCACGACGATCGAATCCGCACCATGGCCGAAGGCGAAATTTACAACACCATTACCCACGGCAAGAATACGATGTTTGGCTACGCGGAAAAGTTAACGATTCCGGACCGCTGGGCCGTCATCGCTTATCTTCGCGCCCTTCAACGTGCCCACAACGGCAGTATCAACGACGTTCCGGCGTCCCATAAAGCGGAGTTGAACTAAGCAGATGCAACCCACGACTACTCTTAATCACAGTGCGGCTGTCGCCGAAGCGGGTAAAACCGCCGGTGCGACCAAAGCTTTGACCGTCGGTATCATCGGCATCGCAGTCACCATTTTGGGGATTTTCGTCTCCGGTGGAGCAAAGGTCGCGATTTCTTGGCTAACCGCGCTGACCTTTTGGACCGGTCTTGCTATCGGCATGCTCATGTTGGTGATGATTCACCACATTCTGGATGCGAATTGGTCCACGGTCATTCGTCGTCAGTTCGAGCACGGCTTGTCCGCCTTCAAATGGTTGATGTTGCTATTCATTCCCTTGGTTGCGGCGGCACTGATTAACCCGCATCTCGTTTGGAAGTGGTTCGATCCCGGGTTCGATCTGAGCACTATTGGCGGTCATGGCACCGTGGGTGAGGACGTGATCTGGGCCAAAAAGAGCGTGCTGCTGAATCCGACCATGTTCCTGATTGTGACCTTTGGTTCTTTTCTCGGCTGGATATTGCTTTCCAACCGCTTCCGTCACCATTCGTTTACTCAAGACGTCGATGGTGATGTAAACCACACTTTGTCGGCCCGTAAATGGTCCGCGGCTGGTCTTCCCTTTGGCGCGGTTAGCCTGACGCTCTGCGTGATCTTCTGGGTCAAGGCCATGGATTACCACTGGTTCTCTACGATGTATGGTGTTTGGTTCTTCGCCAACTGTGTGCGCGGCGCCTTGGCCGTAGGCATTTTGATGATGTGTTGGTTGTGGGCCCGAGGTGATTACAAAGGCGTGCTGACCGCGAATCACTGGTATTCAATTGGTATGCTGTCTTTTGCCTTCACCGTGTTTTGGGCGTATGTGACCTTCTCTCAATATTTCCTCATCTGGAATGCCAACATTCCGGAAGAAACTTTCTGGTATAACCTTCGCGAAATCAACAACAGCACCGGGGAGTCCAACCAATGGAAATGGGTCGGTATGTTGATTCTCTTTGGTCACTTTTTCTTTCCTTTCCTGGGACTCATCAGCTACCCGGCCAAAGTCAGCAAAAAATGGATGAAGTTCATGGCATGTTGGATTTCGTTCATCGTGTTCATCGATATTATCTACAACGTTTGGCCTTCCAAGAAGGTGTCGACTGACATGGTCGCGAGTGGCCATGATTTCGGCCTCTCGGTCGGGGATCCCCTACCATTCCTGGCCTTCCACCAGCTTTGGACCATCACAGCATTGATTGGCGTCGGTGGAATTTGTGTTTGGGCGTATCTGAAAAGTTTCCCCACCGCTAAACTGATTCCGATACGTGATCCTCGAATTGGCGAATCCCTGACTTATCACAACCCATGAGTAACGATCAATCGACTTACACACCGGCCGCTTGGCCGATGGTGGTCGCCGTAACTGGCGTATTCGCCATCTTCCTGGTGATCATGCACCTCGCCCAGACTCCGGTGACCCCGTTGACGCAAGCGGTGAATGTGCCTGAAGATCAACAGTGGAAACTCACGGCGGAAGGCCGCAAGGATCGCCTCAAGGAATTGCAGGCGACAGCTGCGGCAAACGCCTCCAGCTACGCCTGGATCAATCGAGATGCCGGGGTGGTTCGGCTGCCAGTTGATCGTGCGATCGAACTTACCTTGGCCGAAATCAACCGCGGTCGCTAAACATTTTAAAACAGACGATGGCTTCCGCATCCAGTCCAGCATCAGCATCGAAATCCACCTCTCGGGTGGAGATTGAAGAGCTTGATGCCTCCACCAAGGTTTCGACCTTGTTTTTCATTTTCAGCGCCGCCGTTTGGTTGGTGATTGCGTCATTGCTGGGCTTCATCGCCGCGGTGCAATTGGTGCAGCCGTCATTTCTGGACGGATGCGCTTGGTTGACTCACGGACGGGTAGTGCCGATGGCCCAAAATGCACTTGTCTATGGGTGGGGCTTTAATGCGGCGTTTGCCGTTTTGATTTGGGTAATGACCCGCCTTTCACGGAGTCCAGCTCCGGGTTGGGGACCGACGGTCGTGGGCGGGTTGTTTTGGAACGCCGGGGTTAAGCTCGGTCTGACTGGTATCATGATTGGTGACACCACCGGTTATGCCTTGCTGGAGATGCCCAACTACGCGGCTCCGTTGTTGTTTTTGGCTTATGCCATCATCGGCAGTCGGATCATCGTCATCTTTTCTCGTCGCCGTGGTGAAGGCGTTTTCGCCGCGCAATGGTATGCCCTGGCGGCGCTGTTCTGGTTCCCTTGGTTGTTTACCATCGCTCGTATCACTATCGGCATGGATGTGTTGCGTGGCCCGGCTCAGGCGATTGCGGGAGCTTGGTATTCCCACAACGTTTACAGCCTGTTCCTGGCTCCGGTTGCGTTGGCTACACTCTATTTTCTGCTGCCGAAGCGTTTGGGCCGCTCGATCGTGGCGTATCCCCTCGCGAAATTGGGCTTTTGGTCATTTGCGTTTTTTGGCAGTTTCGGTGGATTAGCCACGTTGATGGGCGGTCCTGTGCCAGCTTGGGTTCCCACCTTGGGCAAGAGCGCAAATTTGATGCTGCTGGTGCCCTTGTTCATCATCGGGGTGAATTTAGTCGGAACCCTGTTTGCGGGTCGCACGGCCGGGGCTACCGGTGGGCCCTCCCTGAGTTTTCTTAAGTTCGGTGCGATCGCTTTCGTCGTCGCGACCACGCTTGGCATGGTGCTGTCGATTCGTCCAGTGGCGCACCTGTTGCAGCTGACGTTTGCGACCGATGCGCTCACCTCGCTCAAATTTTACGGAGTCGTCTCGATGGTGGCGTTTGGCGCAATTTACTTCATCGTTCCGCGGCTTACCCTGCAACCTTGGCCCTCATCGGCGTTAATCACAGCCCATTTTTGGGCGAGTGTAGCCGGGGTCTTGATCATCGTCGGCAGTTTGGGTCTCGCTGGATGGGAGCAAGGCCAAGCGATGGCCGATTTGGAGAACTACCAGACTTTTGCCGAAGTTTCGGCGGCGTCCTCCGGTTACCTAGTGGCACGGGTCCTGGGCCTGTTGACGTTAATTGTTGGTAATTTGGCCTTTCTTGTTCACGTGATCATAGCCATAGCCGCTGCGGTCACTCGGAAGAGTGAAGCCGCCACTGAAGTCTTGTTCCCGAATCCCCCAGCGTTGGAGGTAGCGAAATGAATCGAGGTCCTTACATTTTTCTCGGTGCTTTTGCCGTTATGGCCCTTTCTTGGGTCGGTGCGGTTCTAGCC
>CAXBOL010000164.1:0-8282 GCA_963977295.1 uncultured Opitutaceae bacterium | reverse complement strand
ATTGGCGGAGACCTGGTCGGCGGTTTGAAGATTACGTTCGGACGATTTCCCGGACGGATCGCCGATCATGCCGGTCGCGCCGCCCGCGAGGGCAATAGGGTGGTGGCCGTAGTTTTGGAAACGACGCAACGCGAGCAACGGCACCAAGTTGCCCACGTGGAGACTGTCGGCCGTGGGGTCGAACCCGGCGTAAAGGGTCGTCGGACCTTGGGCGAGGCGCTGGGTAAGCGCGTCGAGGTCGGTGCAGTCGGCGTAGAGACCACGCCATTGAAGCTCTTCGAGAATCGTCATATCGGAACCGGGAAACAAAGCGTTTTGGTCCGTCTGGGGGCAAGGGGAATTGCGCAGTGAGGTCCGCCTCGGGCCAAGCTGTGCTTATGTTAAATCAATTTCCGCAGTTAATGGCGCTTCTATCCGCAAAAACGGATTGCGGGCGCGCAAGGGAGGAACGTAGCTTCAACGTCCGTCTCGCCACATCCGTGTCGAAGCAATCAATTAACCTTAATACTTTAAACTCATGCCTATCGCTGTCGGATCCACCGCCCCAGATTTCACCCTCAAAAGCAAAACGGCCGATGGCCTGGTTGACGTGTCGCTGAGCGCGAACGCCGGCAAAAAAGCGACCGTGTTGTTGTTCTTCCCTTTGGCCTTCACGGGCGTGTGCACCACCGAGTTTTGTGATGTCTCGGCCGGCCTGACGCAATACTCCGACCTCGGAGCCAACGTGATCGGTATCAGTGTCGACAGTCCGTTTGCGCAAGAAGCTTGGGCGAAGGCCAACAAGATCACGATTACCCTGGCCAGTGACTTGAACAAAGAAGTCACCAAAGCCTACGACGTGGTCTTCCCGATGCTTGCCGGAGTCGGGGATACGTCCGCTCGTGCCGCGTTTGTAATCGGCGCCGATGGCGTGGTGAAATACGCCGAGCAGACCGCGAACCCGACGGTGCTGCCAAACTTCGACGCGATCAAAGCCGCCCTCGCGAACTGAGGCACGTCGCTCCCTGCCGAATCCGGCGACCTGCTAAAAGCGGCCGGAATCGTTTCCGAATTTAGATCGAATTTCCTGAATCAATTATGAGCCTTCCCAATCCGTTTAACACCCGCGCCACGTTCGAAGCGAATGGTGCGACCCATTCCCTGTATTCCCTGCCTGCATTAAAAGCGGCGGGTTACGCGGTCGATCGCCTGCCGGTCTCGATCCGCCTTGTGCTCGAGTCATTGTTGCGCAATTGCGACGGCAAGCGGGTGACGGAGGATGCGGTGGCATCGCTGGCCGGATGGCAGGCGAAGGCCGAGCGCACGGCGGAGGTGCCGTTCGTGGTCGCTCGCATCGTGTTGCAGGATTTCACGGGGGTGCCGCTCCTCGTCGATCTCGCCGCCATGCGGTCGGCGGTCGATCGCATTGGCAAGGATTCCAAGATCATCGAGCCGCTCGTGCCGGTAGACCTCGTGGTGGATCACTCCGTGCAGGTCGACTTCGCCGGTTCGGCGGAAGCGATGGCCAAGAATCTCGATCTCGAGTTTAGCCGCAATCGCGAGCGTTATCAGTTCGTGAAGTGGGGGATGCAGGCGTTTGATACGTTCAAAGTCGTGCCCCCAGGGATCGGTATCGTGCACCAAGTGAATCTCGAGTATCTCGCCAAGGGCGTGCTCAAGGATGCCAATAACACCTATTACCCGGACACCCTCGTCGGCACCGACTCTCACACCACCATGATCAACGGACTCGGCGTCGTCGGTTGGGGCGTCGGCGGGATCGAGGCGGAGGCCGGTATGCTCGGTCAACCAGTCTATTTCCTCACCCCCGACGTGGTCGGAGTTCACCTCACTGGAGCCCTGCAAGAGGGCGTCACCGCGACCGATCTCGCGTTGACCATCACCGAACTGCTCCGCGCCAAAAAGGTCGTGGGTAAGTTCGTCGAATTCTACGGCCCCGGCGCCAAAGCGCTCCCTCTGGTGGACCGCGCGACTATCGCCAACATGGCTCCCGAATACGGTGCCACAATGGGCTTCTTCCCCATCGACGAAGAGACCTCGATTTACCTGCGTGGCACCGGTCGCCCGGAAGAACACGTTTCCCTTTACGAGTCTTACTACAAGGCTCAGGAACTTTGGGGGATTCCGCAAAAAGGCCAGATCGACTACTCGGTGGATGTCGAACTCGACCTCTCCAAGGTTGTGCCGAGCGTCGCCGGGCCCAAGCGTCCGCAAGACCGCATCGAATTACCGAAACTTAAAGAATCTTTCCGTGATCTTTACACGAAATCGGTGGGAGAAGGAGGTTTCGGCCGAAATGAAGCTGACTACAGCACTACGATTGAAATCAACCACGTTGAAGAAACCACGACGGGAGGCGGCGGGAGCCAAGCGCCGGTTGCCAAAGATAATGAATCCGAAGCAGAGATGGTCGCGGAACATCCCTCTCCGGACAAAGTCGTGGCGACCACGAGTGTCCACGGATCGGTGACCAACGGGAGTGTGCTTATTGCGGCGATTACGAGTTGCACCAACACGTCGAATCCCAGTGTCATGCTGGCAGCCGGATTACTCGCGAAAAAAGCGGTAGAAAAGGGCATGAAGGTAGGCTCATTAGTAAAAAGCTCGCTGGCTCCCGGCTCGCGAGTGGTCACGGATTATCTCAACAAGACCGGACTCACTCCGTTTCTGGATACTCTGGGATTCCAAACCGTCGGCTATGGTTGCACAACGTGCATTGGTAACTCGGGTCCGCTTGATCCTGCAATTGAAGACGCCGTGGTTAAAAACGATTTGGTCGCCGCCTCGGTGCTCTCGGGTAATCGCAATTTCGAGGCGCGCGTGCACCAGAACATCAAGTCCAACTTCCTCATGTCGCCGCCGCTCGTGGTTGCGTTCGCCCTCGCGGGCCGGGTCGACTTGGACATGTCAACCGATCCGATCGGGAAAGATCGGGATGGCGCCGATGTTTATCTGAAAGACTTGTGGCCGACCTTGGCCGAGGTTCGGAATCACATGCAGACGGCGTTGAAGCCCGAGGTGTTCAAGTCGCTCTACAGCGACTTTGCCGGACAGAATCCCAAGTGGAACGAAATCCCATCTTCGGTCGGCAACGTTTACGAGTGGGACCGCGATTCCACTTACATCCAAGAACCACCCTTCTTCACAGATTTCAGCCTTGAGATCGGCTCCATCGAGGAGATCCGCGGCGCACGCGCGATGGGCGTATTCGGCGACTCCGTTACGACCGACCACATCTCGCCGGCTGGTGCGATTAAGAAAGATTCTCCTGCCGGGCGCTACTTGGGCGAAAACGGCGTCGAGTGGGTCGACTTCAATTCCTACGGCTCACGTCGCGGTAATGACCGCATCATGACCCGTGGCACCTTCGCTAACGTGCGGATCAAGAATTTGATGGTCGCTCCCAAAGAGGGCGGTTTGACCCTGTTGCATCCTGAGGGCACCGAGATGTCGATCTACGATGCCGCCATGACCTACAAGGAACGTGGCGTGCCGCTCGTGGTCATCGCCGGTCAGGAATACGGCACCGGGTCTTCCCGCGACTGGGCGGCCAAGGGCACCAACCTCCTCGGCGTTAAAGCCGTGGTGGCGCAGTCCTTTGAGCGCATTCACCGCAGCAATCTCGTCGGGATGGGCGTGTTACCTCTGCAATTCAAGGAAGGCACCAACGCCAAATCGCTCGGCCTCGATGGATCGGAAGTTTACGATGTCATCGGTCTCAACGCGGACGTGAAACCGCAGCAGGACCTCACGCTGCGGGTCACCCGCAAGGATGGGACCTCCGAGGATGTGGTGGTGCGGTGTCGCATCGATACGCCGATCGAGGTTGATTACTATCAGCACGGCGGGATTTTGCCCTACGTGTTGCGCCAAATCATCGCCAGTAATTAAATGATTTCAATGGCCGGATAACGCTGAGCGTTGTCCGGCCTTTTTGTTCAATGACTTCAATCTCCGAACCCCAATTTCTCGTCGACGCCGAATCCGATCCGGTGGCGATTCGCGTGGAGGGAAAGGCTTCGTTTAAGAACTGCACCTGCGTGAAGGAATTCCTCGATGCCATGATCGCCCAAGGGAAAACCCGCATCGTGATGGATTTCGAGGCGTGCACCGGCATGGACAGCACGTTTCTAGGCGTGTTGGCCGGCACGGCGATCGCCTTGCGCAAGATGCAACCTCGCGGCACGCTGGTGGTGGCCCGACTTAACGAGCGAAATCTGGAACTCGTGCAGAACCTAGGCCTGACGCGTTTGTTGACCGTGGACGACGGCGCCGAATGTAAGACCCGGGAAGACGTCTCGCTCGAAGCCAAACCGATGACCAACGAAATCGCCGCCGCGCGCGTGGTGCTCACCGCCCATGAAAATCTGGTCGAAGCCGACGCCGGCAACGAAGCCAAATTCAAAGACGTGCTCACGTATCTGCAACAGCAGGTCAGTCAGCAGTAGGCGAAGGAGAGTCAGGGAGGAATTGGGAGTGATTCGTTTGTAGTAGCAGGTTGGTGGGCAAACTTCCCTCCTAATACCCACGTCTTGAATGATTTGGACTATAGAAAGGTAGGGACGGACCGCTGGGCCGTCCGCAGTGGCGTGGAGCGGGAGTTGTGCTGTAGCCATCAGCCTGATGGCGCGCCCCGCGGTCACGCCCTACCTCAGAACAAATGGCTCTAAAGTCTGTTTCTCAAAAGCCGTTGGTATAAAGTGGATCTTCCGAGTATCTCAAGACGTGGAGCACTGAAATTTCAGCGCGTGTTGCGAACCACGGGATGATTTTAAACTGACCTTGTCTTTTCAAAATCCCGTCGGAGCATGCGGCTCGTGGGAGACATGGATCCGAGCAATCTGAGCAAGCCAGAGACCGTTTATTTAGGGACTCGAATTCCGAGTGGAATGCGGCGAAACCTCAGACTGGGAATCACCGAAGGGTTGGTCGCGATGCCGATCGTTTACATGACGTTGCCCGGCAACTTCATCATTGCGATGCTGCTCACGCAGACGTTTCCGCTGAGCGAGTCCATGTTTGGGCTCATCGCATCGCTGCCCGCGTGGTGTAACGTGATTCAGCTTTTTGTGGTGCCGTTGTTGACCCGGCGGTGGAGCCAGAAGCGGATCGCGCTGCTATTTTCATGGTTGCACCTTGGGGTGTGGATTGCGCTTGGGTTGGTGTTGCCCTATGTTCCGCCGGATGATGTGGGGGCAGCGGGGACCATCTTTTTAGTGATTTTCGCGTTGTCGGCTTTGTTTCAGTCCTTGGTGGGCGTGTCGTGGACTTCGTGGATTCAGGAGTGGGTGCCGGGTAAGTTGCGAGGCAAGTATTTTGGGCGGCGCAATCGACTGATCCAGTTCGCGATGGTGGTGTTTCTGCTTCTCACCGGGGCTGCGCTCACGCGGATGGCGGAGATTAGTCCGGTGATTGGGTTTCAGGCTTTGGTGGCATTGGCGGTTGGATTGCGAACGATATCCATTTTTGCCCAGCACCGCATCCGTGGATCGACTACACGGGTGCGGACGGAGGGGGCACTGGATATGAAGGCGCAGCTCAAGCTGATTCGGGAGCAGAAACCGTTGATGTGGCTTTTCGCGTTTGGCGCGGCGTTCGGGTTTTCGACTGGGTTGTTTGGACCGTTCTTCAATCTGTTCCTTTACGATGGGCTGGGATTGACCGTGACAGACGTGAGTTGGCTGGTGGTGATATCCAGTATCACCGGCGCGGTGGCGATGCCGGCTTGGGGGCAATTTTTGGACAGCCATGGCAATCGCCCAACGATGAACGTAGCGTTGGCGTTGTGGATCATTCCGGGGTTTGCTTGGGCGCTGCTAACCCCGGACAATACGTGGATTTTAAAACTCCTTTTTGCGTCGGGCGGCATCTTTTCGGCGGGATTTATTTTGGGGCAATTCAACTTATTGCTTAAGCTCGTGCCACCGGAGGCTAAGACGGCGGCAATTAGTTTGAACGTAGCGATCACTTCGATCGCGGCGGCCTGTGCCCCCATCCTGGGCGGTCTGCTGCTGGATTACGCGCTCAGTTTGGGTTACGGAAAACTCACGGTGTATCATTCGATGGGGATCGCGCATCACGGTCTGATTTTACTGGCCGGACTCGTATTGCTGAAAGTGGCCGAACCGAAGTCAGCACCACTCAGTCAGGTGGTTGGCGCGATGCGCTCCTCGCGCCAAGTCATTGCCTTGGTCGGGCTGTCGTTCTTGGTGAATTATGTTTTTACCAAGACAGAAAAGAACGCGAAACCGACTCGTTGACGCTGACGCGGAGAACGGTGGCAGGCTTCGACAAGCGAAGCCCCACGAAAGGGAGGCAGGTGGTGGCGTCGGAAAATGTAGGGCGTTCGCTTGCGAATGCCGCAGTGGGAGTGGAACTGATGCGTGGCGTGGTGAGGAAGTGGTTTCTTTAGTTCGGACGAGGTGCCTCCCGGCGACGGACTTCGGCAAGCGAAGCCCCTGCATATTGGGTGGGTGTCGTGGTCGTGCGGTTAACGGCCTTCGTTTTTTCGAGCCGTTTCGTTGAGTGACTTGATCATTTCACGAATGTCCCAGCCGGCCTTGATGCCGCCATACCAGCCGATGGAACCGAGAACCAATACGCTCCAGAAAATTACAAAAGGATCAGACATGGGATTAAGCGTTGGCGGTTGAGGTCGGAGAGGGGCGGCGATCAGACAGTGAGCCGACAATCATGCCGACGGCGGCGAGGCCAAAGGCGGCTCCACCGGCGACTTGCGGGGCGATGTTATATTCTTTGCCCAGAACCAAAAATGTCACCGGACCAATGGCGCCCATGACCAAGGCGCACATGGCGCCGCGCGTGTTGGCGCGAGGCCAGTAGAGGCCGGCCACGAGGAGGGTAAACACGCTGGCGAGGTAGATGTTGCCGGTCACCGCCAAGTAGTCCCAGGCGTTGCCCGGCAACTCATACCAGAGTCCGTAAAACAACAGAAAGACGCCAATGCCCAACACCAGCGAGCGGGTGAGAAAGAGGCGCCCTTTTGGTGAGAGCGGAGTTTTCCGGCACGGCATGATCAGATCGTTGTAGATGACCGTCGCCCAGGTCAGCAGGTATCCGCTATCCGTCGACATTTCAGCGGCGAGCATGGCGGCGATGACCAGTCCGATCAGCCCCATAGGCAAAATGATGCCAAGGTAATGGGGCATGGCGGTGAGTGAAGTGATGCCCTCGGGCAACCCGCCTTGGTTGGCGAAATAAACAAACGCGCCGGCGCCCCACAGCCCGGGGAGGAGGAATCGGCCTACGAAGTAAAAGGCGGTGCGCCGATACATTTTTTTGGCGGTGGCCTCGTCTTTGGCGGCCAGCACGCGACTGATGACGGTTTGCCAAGTCGTGGCGACCGCGATTTGGAAAACCAGCATCCAGATGATGTAACCCCACCCGAGACTCGATTCGTGGAAGGGGTTGAACGGATGGGAGGCCAGTTTCATGCCAGAGTTCCCGGCCCAAGCGGCCTGCAGCGACGTCACGAGATCGGTGCCACCGACATTGATGAGCACGAGAACGGACGTGATGACGATACCGACGCCCATGACGAGAAATTGCAGGTAGTCAGTCACAAGCACGGACAACATGCCGCCCATCACGGTGTAGATAAGCACGAGACCGAGTAGTCCGGTCATGACCCATTCCAGCCAGCCCGGGGGCAGGCCCGTGGCCCACACTAAAAACTCGCCGCCAAGGCGGAGGAAGATTCCCATGTTGAGTAGTCCGCCGAGCACCACGAACAGCCCGGCCAGCCAGCGCACGCGCGTGCTGAAGCGTTTTTCAAAAAGTTCCGGAATCGTCATTACTCCCGCCGCGCGAAGTGGGCCGATGATGAAGCCAGTGCGCCCGACGATCCAAAACCCGAGGGCCATCAATACGCCCACCATTGCTCCGGCCAGTCCCTTTTCGAAACCGAGCTGGGCCGTATACATGATGGTCACCAAGCCCATCTCCGTAGCGGCGAGAGAGGCGATGCCGAGATTGACGTTCATTTCCCGGCCCGCGACGGCGAAGTCTTCGACGCCGCGAACGTAGCGCCGCATGGCGAGACCGGCGACAAGACAGCCGATGAGGTAGAGAACGATGATGATCCAGTCGAGGGGAGTAAGGGTCATGGGGTGGAGGGACGTTGGAGGAGTGATGTCGTGACGTAAAGTATTGGATAGCGAGTTCCGAACGCTTCAGGTGATCAGTCGATTGACGTCAGGCGGGCGAATTGCATCGTTCCGCCATGCCCCTTGATAAAACGATCTCGCGTCGGACGTTTGTCG
>CAXBOL010000163.1:0-8287 GCA_963977295.1 uncultured Opitutaceae bacterium | reverse complement strand
GGCGTTGTTAGAGGCCATCAAATACCGATTGCTGACCCGTGACGCGAAGAACCTGATCACATTCACCCCCATCGACGGTTACACCGAGGTTGTCCGGTCGGTGATTGAGGGAGCGGAGACTATTAAGGAAGTTCCAGCGGAGTTGTTGGGTGGTCGAAAGGTTCCGATAGTGCAAAAGCCGGTGAAGGGGGACAGCTTGATTCGGTATTTTCATACGAAGGACAACAAATTCAACAACTGGGAACGGACTGCGGCGGAATTGGAGTCTGAGTCCGACGAGGAGATTTTGGTGCGGGCGTATGGAGTGCCGACGAAGGCAGCGACGACGAGGTTCCCGAAATTCCAGCGGCACATCAACGTCGTCCCTCACGAAGACATTCCGACTACTGGTCTTACTCGTTATTTGCTGATTGACCCGGCGGGTGCAAAAAATTGGTTTATGCAATGGGTCGGGGTTGATGCCTCGGATACGTGGTGGGTCTACCGGGAATGGCCGAGTGCGGAGACGTTTGGTGATTGGGCGCTCTTTGGAAAGGCCCAGGGGATGAGGTCGGGTAATGCGAAGTGGAGACCAGGACCGGCGCAAAAGGGTTTGGGTTGGGGGATACGGGATTACATCGACGAGATTTATGCGAGCGAGGGGCGGTTGCGGGCGGCAGAGGGGGAGTGGAGGACGCTGGACGATACTGAGGAGATCTTTGAGCGTATCATCGATCCCCGTTTGGGAGCGGCAAAATACAGTTCTGGTGATGCGGGGCAGACATCAATCATTCAGGAACTGGAGGACATGGGATTGGTCTGCATCCCTGCGCCTGGGGTGGGGATCGACGACGGCATCCAAATCCTGATGGGCTTGATGGCTTATGACGATAAGCGGGAAATCGATGGGACTAACCGCCCGCACTTTTACGTTTCGGAGCGTTGCGGAAACACAATTGCCGGGATCGAGAATTACACGGGAGACGATGGGAAAAATGAAGCGTGGAAAGACTGCATCGACCCGCTCCGATATGGAGGCGTTTCACAGATCCGGCATATCTCGTCTGAGATGTTCGACGCCGACGACTCGGGGGCCGGAGGGTATTGATCTAACAAAAAAGAATCCATGAATGACATATCGCAATCCGAATTGATGGGAGAACTGGGCGTCAAGCCTGTGGATCGTCGCAAAATCCGAAATAAGATCCTTAGCCCAGACGACTGGTGGAAAGATGGGCGCAAAATAATGATCCGCCACGCTGGCGAGGTGAAATTGCGGGTCTGGAAAGAATGCCCCGAGTTGATTGCTGAAATCAAAACCTACTACGTCTGCCAAATCCCGCTCAACCCTCGATATGTGCTGATCAACGTGGGTGGGAAGTCTGAGTCCTGTGTCATCCCGCCCCGACTCAAACCGTCATTTGAGAAAGGCAAGCCGATCCGAGTCCAGGCAGTCACGGACGCAACAGGAACCACCTACCGCCATGTATCAATCAGCTGAAAGCTGGGTAAGCGACGCCGTTAGGGAAAAAGACTCCCAGCGGTTGCTGGCCTACGACTACTTGCTTTGGCATCTGGGCGGGAGGACCGACCCGAGGACCGTGTGTAGCATTGGCGACCGGATTGGGTGCGGTCATCGAGACATCAACGCGGTGATCAACGGGGCATTAAATAAATGTCGGAAAAACTGGGATTAAACATGGTAATATCATTTTCCAAATGACCACAGAGGGAGAATCGGCGGTTTACAGTGATGAATTTGAGGTAGGGAAGATGCAGCGGTCTTACCACCGAGCAACGACCGACCTTGAGGGGTATTTCCAGCAGTGTCGGAATTCCTACGACGACCGACGCAACGAGTGGGCGGGAAAATCGAGGACGAGGAAGAAAGAGGGACCGAGGGCTTTTCCTTGGGAGGGAGCTTCGGACCAGGAGACATTTTTAGTTGAGGACAAGATCGGTGCTTACGTCGCGCTCTGCATGAACGCCCTGTCACGATCACACATCCGAGCCTATCCGGTGGAGGTTGGGGACGCTCCCAAGGCAGCGGTTACGTCGTCTTTTCTCAAATGGATGACGACCACGGGAATACCCGATTTTCGCCACCAGATGGAGATCGCTGCCAACAACCTGTTTGAAAAGCAGATGTGCATCACCTACGTCGGTTGGGAGAAGCAGTCGCGGACGTTCTTGCAGACGCTGGACATGGCCCAGATCGAGCAGAGTTCACCCGAATTTGCGGAAATCCTCCAGAGTGAGGAAAACGATGCGCTAATCATCGAGGTGCTGCGCCAAACGTATCCAAAGCTAACTGACCGACGCGGGAAGAAGGCACTAAAGCAACTTCGATCCAGGGGGGTTGCTGAATTGCCAGTTTCGCGGAACCAGGTGGATCGCCCATTTGTGGAAACGCTCTTGCCGGACGGTGAGTTTTTCTTTCCAGCCTACACACTCGATCCCCAAGACGCTCCGCATTGCTTTCGCCGTCGCTGGATGACCGCACAGCAAGTAATCGGCGCGGGAACCAACAACGGTTGGGATAAAGGATGGGTTGACGAAATCGTCTCCAACTACCGCGGCACAAGTGGTGGGCAGTTCGACACTGACCAGAACCGGCAAGGGGTCGATGGTGGGGCGGAGCGGTCAAACGATGAGCTGATCGAGGTGGTGGACGTTTACGAGAGACTAATCGACAAAGAAGACGGTTCAGAGGGGATTTACTGCACGGTGATGCACCCCCGCTATCTCGCCACCGATGGGAGACCGTCCGAGGCGAAGCGGGAATTGATGAACGGGATGGAGAACTACCCGGTGGTAGTCACTCAGTTGTCCAACACCCATAAGCGACTTTATGAGGGCCAATCGCTCGTCGATCTCCTCCGTGGATTCCAGTGGCAAGTGAAGGTCGAGCGGGATTCCCGCGTTGATCGGAACTCGCTCGCCACCGTCCCGCCATTTACTCACCCCATCGGGCGTAAACCCGCAAAGTGGAGGCCAGGTCACGGTATCCCGGTTGCGCGGGCTGGCGAACTGACCTGGATGCAAGCACCAGCATTTAACCCTGGGTCGGTGGAGATTGAAAACACGTTGATGCGTCAGGCGGATGCACTTGTCGGCCTCGATCCGAACAGGCCCGAGGGAGCGCAGAAACAGCAGTTCTTCGTGAACAAACTCCTGGCACACGCTCAATCGGTCTTGAAGGAGGCGTTCAAAAACTTCCAACGCTTCGGGCCGGACGAAGTATTCTTCCGCGTCACCGGCAACCCTGACCCACAGACGTTCACCAAGGGGAATCCAGATGAGGATTTCGATATTACAGTGTCCTTCGACACTCAGAATTCCCCAGACACGGTCGAAAAGAAGGTGCAGCAGACGATTGGCTTACTCCAACTCGATAATAACGGGAGAATGGATGTGGACAAAATCCTAGAATTCTCACTGTCGTCCATCGACCCGAGCTTGGCCGACACCGTGCTAAAACCAGCGGGTCAAGCGAACGCGGATATGGTGAAGGACATCACCGAGGATCTAACCAAGATTTACTCCGGCGTCGAGGTTGGCGCTCGCCCACAGGGAGCCACAGTGGCGGAACAGGTGATCCAGACCTACGTCCAACAGCCCGACATCGCGGAGCGGTTGCAGACCGACGAGGCATTCGCCGCCCGATTCCAGACCTACGTCGGACAGTATCAAATGATCAAGCAACAGCAGCAGAATGCCACAATCGGCAGACTCGGCACGGCCCCAGCAGATTTCCAAGGAACTAATGTCTGAACAATCACTCATCGACGAGGTAGCCGCAGAAATCGACATCGAGGACGCGCTAGAATACTTGCGGCTACTCCCACAATTCCAGGTGGTGCTTAAATACGTCTTTGAAGCGAGGAAGTCGGAAGTTGGCCTGGGGATGGCAAATGCGTCCCAAGATAATGCGCTGCGCCTTTGCGGCCAATTTTGCGAGGTCGAAAACTTTTTGAGCGTTTTGAGGGGGTAGCGGAATATCTCACATTTAGGGGAGAGCGGAAAAATCGATGGTATAGTGAAACCATCGCAGAACGTCCCGGCGATAAAGGGGACGGTTGTTATGAGTGAAGAGTTGGTGGCGAGCGCGGATGCCCAAAATGACGCGAGACATACAGACGAAGGCAACCTGAGCCGAGAGGATATGGTTGCTGCACGTTTGGCCCAGCAGACAGAACCGGAAGAAGAGACAGTCGAGGAGGAGTCTGAACCCGATGCGGAGACCGAAGAAGTCACCGCAGAGGAGGAAGAAGAATCCGAGACCGATGGACTCCCGGTGGATCTGGAGAAATTGAGCAAGGAAGAGTTGGACGATCTAAAATCGAAACTCACACCTGGGGCCGTTAAGCGAATCGGGAAACTGACCGCTAAGAACAAGGCCGCGGGTGCAGAGATCGAGCGATTGAAAACTCAGTTAGAGCAGAAACCTGCTTTTACGGAACCCGCTCTGGAACAAAATCCCTACGGAGACATCCTAACGGCAAAAGAGTTAGACGACAAATACGGTGAGACCACCAAATTCATCGACGACTTTCGCGCAATACTGGATGATAACGAAGATGCTTTATCTGACGATGAGGTGTTTGAGGAGGACGGACAGAGCTGGACGAAAAAACAGGTTAAAACTGCACTACGCAACGCCGAGAAAGCCAAAGAAAAGTTCCTACCCGCGAGACTCAACGAGGTCCGCCACCTGGAACAACTTGGCCAACAGACGGAGCAATTCCGAGCGCAATTAGAGAAGGAACTGGTTTGGCTTAACGACGAGGACAGCGAACACCGCAAAACCTTCGATTCCTATGTGAATTCGGAGGGGATGAAATCGGTTCGCGCAAAGTCCCCAGAGTTTGCCCCGTTAATCGACACGTTGGTCGGTTGGGCAATCCAAGGTCGTGACGTAAAATCAGGATCACTCAAAGCTCCAGCGAAACCGAAATTGACAGCAACGTCTGCCGTAAAATCAAGTGCCGCACCTAGCGCCACCACGGCAGATGGAGCGAATCAATTGAAGGAGTTAACCGCACGTTTCGAGGAATCTGGATCGTCGCACGACGCATCAAAGCTTCGCGCATTCAGAATGAACAACCGTCAAAAACTAACTACCTAAGAAAATGGCCGCAGCAAACACCTATGATACTAGCTCACCTGGATCGGCTTCCCTCAATCGGGAAGATCTCTCCGATGTGCTAACTCGCCTGGAACCCCAGGCCACACCTCTTTTCTCCCTCTGTGGGAAAAGCAAAGCAAGCTCCACCACCGTTGAGTGGGGGGTCGATTCACTCGCCTCACCGAATGCAGATGGAGTCTCCGAAGGGGATGACGTTGCCACTTTTGTGAACAAGGCAGCAGATCGCGCCCGACTCAGCAACTACACCCAGAAGTTTCGCCGTGCGTGGATGGTCACTGACTTCCAAGAAGCAGTTGACACCGCCGGAGTCGCCAGCGACATCGCTGACGCCGAAACGAAGGCCATGCTTGAGATCAAGCGTGACGTTGAGTTCGCTATTGCTTCCAGCAACGACAAGCAGCAAGAGGCTGGCTCCGGCTCGCCTTACAAGACTCGCGGCCTCGGTGACTGGATCGACAGTGCAGGACCGTCCGACGTTCCTAGTGCCTACCGCACTCCAGCGGGCAGCATCAAGACCGGCGGCGCTACCTTCTCGGAAGCGCAACTCGACGACCTGACCACCTCGGTGTTCAGCAAAACGGGAACGGTAAACCGCAGCACCATCGTTGCAGGAACCGCACTCCGTCAAGCAATCAGCAACATCTCCCGCACGGGGGTTTCTGCTACCGGCGTCCAATACAGCGTCACCGAAGCGGCAGCATCAAAGAAAGTTACCCTTGAGGTAAAGGTCTTCGACGGAAATCATGGCCTCGTCAATATCGTAGATGGCAACCCTGACTGTATGGCCTCGGCCAACGCAGGATTCCTCATCCACGAAGGAGCGATGACATGGAAGTCGCTGAAACCAATCGGGAGCGCCCGCCTTGAGGACCAAGGTGGCGGACCACGGGGGATCGTCGATACCATCGGCGCACTCTGTATTTCCCATCCGCAGAAGTTTGGTAAAATCAGCAGCTAAACCCTAACTAGAAAGAACTAATACAATGGGCAAATTAAGCAACCAATCAGCAGCAAACGGATGGACTCACGAACGCGTTTTCACGTTCGACGATTTCTCCGTAGCAAATGCCGGGACACTGGCAGACGGCGTAGTCTTGACCTTCAGTCACGCAGTGACCGCAGGGTCGCAAGTGCGTAACGTGGGGATATTCCTCAACACCGCATTCAACGACAGCGGCGGCGGCGATCAGATGGACTGTATTGTCGGAGTGCAGGGAGGCGATGTGGACGGGTTTATCACCCAGGCCAGCGCCATCCTCCACGCTGACGAAACGGAAATCACCTACATCGCCAATACGGGCGCACTTCTCGACAACGAGAACGGTCACGTATTCGTCGCAGACGGAGCCATCGACATCACGTTCGACACTGACCTGGCGACAGGCACTCCTTACAGCTTGAACGAGCTTACCGCTGGTAAGATCACGATCAAGTTCGACATTGCTCAAATCTAAAAGCACCAAGGGAGCGGGGGGAGGCGTCATGGTCTTCCCCCCGCTTTTCCTTTTTTAAAATGGGTCTTATCGAAGCAGTTAGCGAGGCGGAATTGTCTCATGCCATGGAGCGTGAGATTCGATTCGGGGAGGAGTATCACAAGGCTAACGCAAAGTTCCGAGAGGACGACATCAGAAAAAACGTCCGCGATGCAAAGCGGACAGTCCCAGGGTTAGGCCGCGAGGTTGCGGCAATCGACGCCTGGACATATTTTAGAGTCCGCGAGAACTACGGCAACGAAGCGTGGTTTGACCGGGAGTTCATCCAAGACTACCAGAAGCGACATCCTGATCTGTGCGCTAACTCAGCCTAATGCAGACCAAGACATACGCCCAAGTAATCTCAGGAGTGCAAGCCCTAGTGGGGGCGACGTTGGAGAGTGGGGAACTGCTGCGGATGGCGGCAACAATCAACTCCCGAGCGCGGCGAGCGTATGAGGCATTCGATTTATGGCCGAGGTGGTTGGTGATTGGGGAATATCGCCATGTGAACGGCGACAAGACCGTTCCCGACACGATCACCGGGAGCAACACGGTGGACACGTTCCTGCGTATCCACCAGAAAGACCCGTGGGACAATCTCAGCTCGGCCCAGTGGGACTTCAACACTGATTCGACAGGGGCGCGGTTGGTAAACTACGCCTACGCCTACGCCTTTGAGCGGGCAACATTCTCTTCAGGCTCATCGGACGGAACCACCTTGACGGTCGCAACCTCCACGACCCACGGACTCATCGTCGGGGACTCAATCCAAATCAACAACGCGGTCACTTCCGCCGGGGTTCTGCTTCCTCATCTGGACGTAGCAATGACCGTGGCAACCGTCCCATCGACCACATCACTCACCGCAACGCTGGACGTAGCGCAATCCGTCTCCGACGCCTCCGTCACTGGAGACATCCAATCACCGAAAGTCTACGCAACCTACAAAAAGGCGTTAGACATCACCTACGGCGACGGGGTGGCGGACGGGACAGACACGACCACGATCCCGCTGGAGTGGTTTGAATACGTCTGCCGGGGAACATACGCCGACTGGCTACGGAGCGAGGGGCAAACGGAAAAGGCCGTCGCGGAAGACAACGAGGCAAACAAGATTTTGAGCGAACAAATCGAGCGGGCCGACAACTCCCAATCCCATCCAGCCTTGGCAACGAGGTTTGAGACCCACTTATCTAGTCAAGCGAGATAATGGCCCAATACCGCACCATGAGGGGTCTGGATGACCCGATCCAGCACGAGGGGGACTCTGCTTTCATGCGGTTGAATGCCCGGTTGCGCCCCAACCAACTCAAACCGGGGGAGGTGGCAATTTCCATGAACGGTCGTATGGAAACCGACGGCACTTGGCAAGTGCGCGAGGGGATTGATTCTGTTTCTGGCGTCCTGGCTCAGTCTGGCACGGCGTTGCTGGTCGCTCCCACGGGGACGAATGGGACGGTCTATATGATCCCCAACGTGGCAATCAGTGCGGCGGCCAGGGTCGGGACATTGGTGACTGTAACTTGTGCCGCTCACGGTTTGCCGAGTGGAAACACTTCCGTCATCAACGTATTCATCAACGACGGATCGGTAACGGTCAACCCAGACGGAAACAAAACGGTGACGCGAACGAGTGCCACCCAATTTACTTACGTCATTGATGGGGCGACTGGGAGTGAAACCT
>CAXBOL010000162.1:0-8289 GCA_963977295.1 uncultured Opitutaceae bacterium | reverse complement strand
GCGGTGGGTGGATGGGGAAGCGTAGCCGATGCCATCAGCCGGCGGCGCGCCCAGCGGTCATGCCCTACCTTTTGGACTGCTCAATGAGGCGCGCCGGCACTTTGTCTTGCAGACCTTACAGTCGATTTACCAGGAGCGACGGTGAAGTCGGTGAGTAACGAGAGCACTTCAAATTAGATCATAGCCGTAGACCGAAAAAAGAGATCTAGCGTCGGGGCATCGGCCCCAGTATTTCGGAAAATGCTCTAGCGTTGGCGTTTGAGCACGCGGTCGATTTCGGCCAGCAACAACGGGTAAAACGGTTCTTGGGGCGCGTGGCCGTAGCCATCGAGCTCCATTAGTCTCACGTCGGGGTGACCGACAACTTTGAGCATACGCATCATGTAGGCGTTTTCTTCATACCGACCGAGCATTTCCTTTTCGCGATCACCAGTCACAAGCAGGATCGGCGGCGCATCGGCGCGCACGTGGTAGAGCGGTGCCAGTTCGTCGACGACGGCCCGGGTGCCGGAAATACCGCGTTCCTCACGGACGGTGAAATGGGTAATGGTGTGGCCGGCGAGGGGGATGAGTCCGGCGATGCGGTCGGCGTCGATATCGTGGCGGTCCAGCCAGGATTTATCGAGACCGATCATGCTGGTGAGGTAACCCCCGGCCGAGCTGCCCGAGACAAAGATCTTGCTGGGATCTCCGCCGTAGTCGGCCATGTGTTTGAACACCCAGGCGACCGCGGCGGCAGCATCTTCGATGTAGGTGGGAGCGTTCACGTGAGGTGAAAATCGATAGTTGGCGGCGACGATGGCTATGCCTTGGTTCTTGAGCCGATTCGGGATGAATTTATTACCCGACGTGAGCCCACCGCCGTGAAACCAAACCACGGTGGCGAAGTCTTTTTTGTCCTTTGGAAAATACACATCCAGCACGCAGCGTTCCTGAATGTAAGGATCGGACTGAGTAACCACTGCGTCGTAGTAAGGGAGGTTTTCTTGCAGGCTGTAGGCGTCGGCTGCGGCTCGAACGGCCAGGGTGGAGGCGAAAACGAAGAACAGAAGTAGTCTTAATTTTGCAGGGGTAGCGGTCATACGGAGAACGTTAGACAGGGGATACCGAGAAAGAGAAATCTCTTTTACCTCGGTAAAGTGGGGATAGGCAGAAATCCCGCGCTCCGCCTTCTCGAACATTTAATGAGTGCTTGATCGGTTCGGAGGCGTGGGGCGCGAAGGTGATCCGAGAAACGGGCGAATTGTAAACGAACCTAATCGGGGGAGCAGGATAGCGGGCCCGAGTATTTGGGATTCTGAACTTCACCTTTGGTGAGGTTCAGTTTTCTAAACAAAATTAGATCATAAATTTGTTAATTTGCGTCCAATTTACGGCCTGAGGCAGGGGGAGTCTCTTCGTTTTGTCGATTAATAACGATGATTGTTTGACTTCGTAGTAAATTGAAAATAAACTAGTTACAACTTTTCAAGTTTTAGGCCGTTTCGATGTTTAAAGTGACTTTTGTGGGAGAGTAGTCTCCCGCATTTTGTTATTTTGATGCCCACGATGGGAGTGTTGGTGTCAACGCTGATCGTGGTTCGATGGGGGTCCTCTGCTTAGTTATTCTATACTGCCATGCACTCGATCACCCAGCCCACCTTTCTTTCGTTCGCATCGCGGTGCAAGTTGCCCCGGCCTCGCGCTTTGGTCACGACTTTGCTGCTAATGATAGCGGGAATTGCCCCGGTCATCTCCCATGCCCAAACGGCCACGAGTGCCGTGCCGGGGCTCATCAGTTACCAAGGCAAAGTGACCAACGCCGATAGTTCGTTGGTCGGTGCCAGCCCCAACCCCGTCAATCGGACAGTTATCTTTCGGATTTGGAGTCACCAGAGTAACAGCACCGTCATGGACCTGGTCTACTCCGAGCAACAGGTCATGACGGTTTCCGACGGCGAGTTCAGTGCGCTGATCGGACAGGGCACGGCGGTATCGGGCAATCCGTTGGGGTTTTCCGAAGGATCCAAGGGCAAGCCGACGCAGACCGTCGACGGCGCGTCCGTATTCGGTGGGGCCACGCGCTACCTTGGGGTGACCATCGACGATGGCTCGGGTGCGGCGGACCCCGAGATTTCCCCTCGTCAGCAACTGGTGAGTTCAGCTTACGCCTTCCGGGCCAAATATGCCGAGGCGCTGGGCTCGAATGGGGTCAGCTCGATTGTCGCACTCGACAGCGGAAACGTGGGTGTGGGTAATTCCAATCCTCCGGCGCGGCTGACCGTGTCGGGAGCCAACGTCAGCACCACCACGAGCACGCCGCAGTTGGTGGTTTCGGCCGATGATGTCTCCGAACGGCTCCGTATCGGCGTGAACAGCACGGGCAATGGCTCCAGCTTTCTGCAGTCGTTCAAGGAAGGGGTCGGCGCACAAAGCCTGCTCCTCAACCCCAATGGCGGAAATGTCGGCATCGGCACGACTACACCGGGATTCCCGTTGACCTTTGCCGATACCTTGGGCGCCAAGATCAGTCTCTTTGGGCAATCCGGCGATCACTTCGGTTTCGGGGTCGGGGATTCCAGGCTTCAAATCTACAGCTCGGCAGTGAGCACGGACATTGCGTTTGGTTACGGCTCGAGCGCCGCGATGACCGAGACGATGCGAATCAAGGGCAATGGCAACGTAGGCATCGGCACGACCACGCCGGGCTTCCCTTTGTCCTTTGCGGACACGCGGGGCGACAAAATCAGTCTGCTCGGGCAATCCGGGAACATTTACGGATTCGGGGTTCAGATGGCCAGGCTGCAGATTTACACCGCGACCGCGACCTCGGATATTACGTTTGGTTACGGCTCGAGCGCCGCGATGACCGAAACGATGCGGATCAAGGGCAATGGTATGGTCGGCATCGGCACCTTGGTTCCAGACGCCAAACTGGAGGTCGTATCCAACGACTCGGTGAACACGGCGTTTATCCACAATACCGGGGGCGGTTACGGCCAGGAAGCGGCGCTGCGGGTAAAAATGGGAACCGGCGGCCTGCGAGACGCGTTCCAGGTCGAAGATTTTTCCCGTTCACTTTTTGTGATTAAGTCTAATGGCAACGTCGGCATCGGCGTGAGCAATCCGATCAAAGCAGGCCTACACGTAGGCAATTCTGCAACGACAGGCGTTAGCGCGGGTTACTACATGAGTGGGGACCAATCTTATTATAACAGTCAGTCTAATCCCTCTGCCAATGTTGCGATTTGGGCGGACGCTCGAATCGTCGCGACCGACTTTAGCGCGATATCGGATCAGCGCATTAAAACCATCCAGGGTGTTTCTGATGGTCGACTGGATCTGGCGACCCTCATGGGCGTGGAGATTACCGATTACCTATTCAAGGATGTCCCGGCGAACGGCGACTCGCCGCACAAGAAGGTCATCGCCCAGCAGGTGGAGACGGTCTTCCCGCAAGCGGTGGCGAAGACGACCGATACCGTGCCCGACATTTATACGTTGGCCGAGATGAAGGAAGGTTGGATTGAGTTGGCCACCGACCTGAAGCGAGGCGACCGCGTCAAGCTCATCACCGACACCACGACCGCGGTGCACGAAGTGCTCGAAGCGGAGCCCGGTCGCTTCCGCACGGACCTTCCCCCCGAGGGCGAAAAAGTCTTCGTCTATGGACGTGAGGTGAAAGATTTCCGGATTGTGGACTACGACGCGATTTCCATGCTCAATGTCTCGGCCACACAGGAGCTCAAGCGGGAAAAGGACGCCGACATCGCGGCCTTGGTCCAAGCAAATATCGCGCTCAGTGATCGAGTCACGGCATTGGAAGCAGGAGACCACGCTTGGCAGGTCAAGCTCTCGACAATCGAACGCCTGTTGAAGACGGCGAATCTATGGCAAGCGACCGGGGATGCTCCGACCGCCGCCTCGGAGGAGGATTGATTTTCCCCCTCTTCGATAGATTCACCTTCAGTCTTCGAACCGTCGTGCAAAAGCCGCTTCCTCTGATTCGCGTCCTCTGGCGAAGACTGTCGTTACTGGCGTGCGGGATGGTGGGTAGCCTGCCAATCGTGGCGTTTCCCCCTGCCCCCAATTATGTGCTGTATGGGGTGGTGCGTGATCAAGTGGGCGCGACCCTCACCGCCGAAGGTGCGGAGGTCATCTTACTGCGCGATAGCGTGGAGATCGGTCGCACGCCGGTGTTCACCGATCTGCGGATCGATTCCAATTACGAGCTGAACATCAGCATCGATCAAAACCGATCGTCGACGCGGACCTATTCCGACCAGGCCGTCTTCGCCCAAGGTCTTTTCTCCCTCGCGGTGATCATGAATGGGGAGACTTTTTATCCGATCGAAGCGAGCGGCAAACTACGCGCGGGGCAAGGCGGGGAGCGCGTCCGACTCGACCTCAATCTCGGAGCCGATGCCAATGGCGACGGCTTGCCCGATGCCTGGCAGGAGTGGATGCTTTATCAGTCCGGTCGACGTCCGGGCACGGTCGAGTGGGACATCGGCCTGATCACCCGCAATGGCGATTTCGACGGGGATGGCACGAGTAATTATTTGGAGTATTTGGCTGGCACCTTTGCGAGCGATGCCGCGGAACGTTTCGAACTCGTTATCACGGGTCGAAGCGAGTCGTTGGTGAGCTTCGAGTTTTTTGCGATCACCGGTAAAGTTTACACGATCGAGGAAAGTTCCGATCTCAAGACGTGGGCCGTCGTGCCCATGAGCACGACGCTGGCCGGTCCGGCCTCGACCTACTTCAAAGCCACGGCGGTGGATATCTTGCCTGCTTACGTGGCGACTGCTCCGGGCGAGTTGCGCTTTTACCGGATCACCGTGCGATGAAGACCAAACTCAGATTTTCCCTTTCGGTGGCCGGGCAACGTTTTTCATTGGGGCGAAAGCTGAGTCTCGCGGCGCTGTTTTTCGGCGGCATGATGGCGTCCTCCGTCCAAGCCCAATGGCAGACGATCACTTACACGCTACACGGCGGATGGAATGCGATTTATCTGCACGGAGATGCCAACCAGGCGGCATTGGACACGATTTTCCCGACCTCGAGTGGGGTCGTTTCGGTCTGGCGATGGAATCCTAATCCCAACCCAATTCAGTTGGGCAATTCGTCGATCCTGCCGGTAGTGGGCACGCCCGAATGGAGCACGTGGACGCGGGATACGGGAGATGCCGATACCCTTGGCACGTTGCCCGGTCAGAACGCGTATTTGGTCGAATGTAGCGGTGCGGTGGATGACACCTACACGGTGGCGATCACGCAAAAAGTGCTGCCGCCGCGTAATACGTGGGTGCGCAATGGTGCCAATTTATTGGGCTTTCCGTCCCGGCTGGACGGGGATTATCCGCTCTTCTCGAACTATTTTTCCACCTTCCCCGCGGCTATCGCGAGTAACTCCAAAATCTACAAATACGAGGGTGGCCCATTGGGTCCGGCGAATCCGACTCAAGTGTATTCCCCGGCGGCGGAACGCTTGGATCGCACGCAAGCGTATTGGTTTGAAGCCCCGGTGGTGGGCACCTTTTACGCCCCGTTGGAAATCAGCCCCTCGAATCCGGCGGGCCTGGAGTATGGCCGCACGGGATCGTTGATTACGGTGCGCGTGCGCAATCGCACGGCTGCAGCCGTCAATCTCACGGTGGCGCCGGATACCTCTATCGCCGCCCCAGCCGGGCAGGAGCAGATCGCCGGCCCCGTTGCCCTGACTTATCGCACCTTCGATACGAGTTCCGCTTCCTACGTGTATACGCCGGTCACGGGCAGCATCCCCGTCGTGGTGGGGCCGCAGTCGGCGGTGGAACTGAGCTTCGGTGTGGACCGGACGCAGATCAGCGGCGCGGCTGACTCACTTTACGCTTCGTTGCTGAGGATTACGGATGGAGGCAATCTCATGGATGTGGCCCTTCCGGTGACGGCGCGGGTCGCTTCATTTGCCGGGTTATGGATAGGGGATGCGACGGTGACGGATGTGCAGAGCTTCGTGCCCGGCACCTCCGGCACGACCACCGGGCAATCGTTTCCGCTGCGCGTGATTCTGCATGTGGCTGACGACGGCACGGCGCGCTTACTTTCCCACGTGTTTCTGGGCAAACTCGCGGCGACTCCTAATCAGAACGGCCTCAGCACGATTGAATCTGCGCTCCGGCAGGATGATAAAGCGAACGCTCAGCGCATCTCGGCCGCGCATTTGCCCCCGGACACCGTGGCCGACGCGGCCGTAGGGTCCGGTGCGGTGGCGTTCGGGCAGACTTTGTTACGCACCATCGTGCTGGGTTACAACGCGTCGACCAATCCCTTTGGGCACACGTATCATCCCGACCATGACAACCGGAATGCCCGCTTCGATGGCGTGTTGCCGGCGGGAGATGAAAGCCCCACGATCGAGCGCGATCTAAGTTTTTCCTTCACCGCGACGCCGCCGGCCGGAGTCAGTCCCCAAGGGTGGGGCAGCAGTGTGCTAGGTGGAAATTATTCCGAAACCATCCGCGGTATCCGCCAAGCCAAGACGGCGGATAACACTCCCATCAACTCAGTCACCGTGTCAGGCACGTTCGTGCTCCGACGGGTGAGTGAAATTGGCAGCCTCACGACTCAATGACCGCTGCCGCCATGATCATGCGTTCTCTTGTCCGATTCCGATTCTTAGTCGCGCTGGGTTTGGTCATGGGTCTGGCGTCGACCGTCCAAGCTCAGTTTAAACTCCGTGGTTTCACCCCGAATCGTCTCTTTTTGTCGGACACCCTCACGGGACTGTCGTTGACCCATCGCGGCACGGATTACACCTCGGCACCCACGGTGACGATTGCGGGAGGCAGTGGCAGTGGCGCCACGGCCAACGCCATCGTCAGTGGCGGCGTCGTGACGGGCTTTAACTTGATCAACGCGGGGTCGAATTACCGTTCGAGTAATCCTCCGACGGTGACGATTTCGGGTGGGGGCGGCTCCAGTGCGTCGGCGGTGGTGGTGTTTCGTTCGCTGCCGGATGGGATTAATCCTCCCGTGACCACGCCTCAATTTGCCGCGTTGGCCGGTGTTTCCGGGGGTTCGGCGGCAATCGCGGCCAGTGCCAATCTGACGACGCGATTCCCGAGTAGTTCGACGGGGTTGGCATTGCAGCGTTCGGCGATTGGCGGATCATTTGCCGCCGGCGTGCCCCGGTATCTTTTGGGCAATGTGATCGCTCCGCCCGCCTCCCAGGATGGCGGAATTCTGGCCGCTGATTCGGACTATTGGCGTGCCCAACCCGTGCTGGTGGGGGAAACATTTTCGTCCGAAACCCCGATCCCATTTACGGTCGCTTCCATTGCAGTCACGAACGGCGGAGCAGGCTACACCTCCGAGCCGACCGTGGTCTTCAGCGGCGGTGGCGGCACCGGGACGGCGGCGACGGTCGTGGTGACGCAAGGCGTGGTGACCTCGATTACGCTTACGACGGCGGGCTCGGGCTACACCTCACTTCCCGCCGTGACCTTATCTGGCGGCGGCGGCACTGGAGCGACGGCGGCGGCGGCATCACCTCCTCAAGCCTTTTACTACAGCCCGCATGCGGGGCGGGTTTTTGCGACCCAATCCGGTCGGGTCGCCATCACGTGGGTCACCCGGGTGCCCGAGACCAACGCCGTGGAACCGTCCACCGCCCGGTATCGCTTTAAGACCGAAACGTTTGCGGTTTCCTCGACGACGGCCAAACCCGCTCGCACAATCTATTGGACGGAGAAGAGTTTTAACGGGCCCTTGGTGAACATCCCCCTCGGCAAGATTGAAACCATCAATCCCGTTTACAGCGCAAACTATCCGGCCCAAGTGGCCAAAGAATACGAAGGCGTCGGGCTTTCCACGCCGTCGGATGTCAGCCTGCCGCCCGAGCGTCGCACCTTCTGGTTTGAGAAGACCGGAAGCATCGGTCAGCTGCATGCTTATAATGAGGAAGGCCGGCTATTTGTGGAATATCTGGGGCCGTTAAAAGAAGGGGTGGGAGGCAACGTGCACGAATTTTTGGGGGCGGATATCATAGAGATTGTGCGGGTCGCTACGGCGGTCACGGTCACGGTGAATTTGGGTGATCTGATTACGCCCCGAGACGCCAGTGGAAAATTGTTGCCCCAGAACGGAGACTCCGAGTGGTTGGGCTCTGCCGTGGCAGGCGTTTCCACGACCAATGAAACGTTCTATGGATCGTTGAATCGGCTGGATGGGGTGACCAACTATTATGCCGAGCGGGAAAATCTCACGCCGGATCGAGTGGCTTTCTACTGGCTCGAAAAATCGGATGCCGCGATTAATTTTGCGCCC
>CAXBOL010000161.1:0-8309 GCA_963977295.1 uncultured Opitutaceae bacterium | reverse complement strand
AGAAACCTACGAAAATCCCGCATCAGCCACCGACGGCGTAGAATTTAGTGTGACGGCCATCGCCGCGGATGGCACCGAGTCTCCCCTATTTCAGCGCCTACTCGATCCCGCGCACCAAGCAGCGGATCGCGGGCAACTTTTCCATCAGCTCACACTTCCGACTCCCCGGCCAGACACGCTGCGGTTTTCTGCGCGCCCGGGCCCCAACGCCAACTATGCCTTCGACTGGGCGTATTGGGGCGACGTCGAAATTCATTGATTACTTCACCGTGAGCAATTCGCACCGCGTGGCGCGTTTTGCGGTCGGATCATAATCGATCAGCACTCCGGATATGCGCACGTCCTCTTCGGCCACCGGAAAACGTCGAGGCATGCCGTCAAGGAAGCGACCCACCACCGGTTCGACTTCACGACCCAAGACTCCTCGGTAGGGCCCCGTCATCCCCGCATCCGTGATGTAAGCGGTGCCCCCCGGCCGCACTTCGGCATCAGCCGTTGGCACATGGGTGTGCGTGCCCAACACCGCAATCGCCCGGCCATCCAGATACCACCCCAGCGCAATTTTTTCCGACGTCGCTTCGGCATGGATCTCCACCAGGGCACCATCGGCCAAGCCGGCTGTCACGGTTTTGGCGAGCATGGCATCCGCGCTCAAAAACGGACATTCGGATTTCATACCGACAAATGTTCGGCCCAACACCGTGAACACCGCCAACCGGAACCCCTTTTTTTCCAAAACTACATAGTCTTTGCCCGGGCACTCAGTCGGTAAATTCGCGGGACGACACACCGTCGAGAATCCATCAATATCGTGCTCCCATCCTCGCTGATCCCACACGTGATCGCCCAAGGTGATGGCATCGATGCCCTGACCGAGCAAAGTGGTGGCAATCGCGGCCGTAATTCCGGCCCCCGCCGCGGAGTTTTCTCCATTGGCTATGATAAAATCCAATTGGTGTTTTTCTCGCAGACGTCCAATCCACGTCGCGATTTTGTCCCGACCGGGCCTGCCCACGATATCACCTAAGAATAGAATTCGAATCACGGGCTCAAGTTGAGAGCCCCGGCTCCACAAACCAATCGCAAAAGCGTGACTGCCATTTGCCACTACCCTTCGATCAGGAGCCAACCAGTCAGACGGTCATCGAAGGACGAGATTCCACCGGAGTTTAAGCGCTTGCCACTAGGGGGCAGGCTACGCTTTTCTCCGACTCCTTTGTCCAAAAACAAACCGCTATGAAAACGTCTCCCCAGTCCACTGAATTTCCCTCGCCTGAAATAGGCCGTGAGATGAACGGCGCCGACGTCGTCGTCGAGTGCCTCGTCCGCGAGGGGGTGGATGTGATTTTCGCCTATCCCGGTGGCGCCTCACAGGAACTTCATCAATCGCTCGCGCGCACCGACAAGATTCGCACGATTCTGCCCCGCCACGAACAAGGCGGATCCTTTGCCGCCGAGGGTTATGCCCGCGTCAAGGGTGATGTCGGCGTGTGTATGGCGACCAGTGGCCCCGGTGCGACCAATCTCGTCTCCGCCATCGCCGACGCCTACATGGATTCGATTCCACTCGTCGCCATCACCGGCCAAGTGTTTTCCAAGTTCATCGGCAAGAGCGCGTTCCAAGAGACGGACTTCTACGGCATGACCCTGCCCATCGTGAAGCATTCTTACTTGGTGATGGATGCCGCAGACCTGCCGCGGGTGTTCAAAGAAGCCTTTCACCTCGCCCGGAGCGGTCGTCCCGGTCCCGTCGTCATCGATATCCCCAAGGATGTTCAGCAGGCCCGCCTCGTTCCGGTTTTTCCCGCCACGGTCGAATTTGCCAACCCCTATGTTGGCGAAGTGCACGAGGCTACGGATGAAGAACTCAAGCAGGTGCTTGCCCTCATCAGCCAAGCGCAACGCCCCATCCTGTATTGCGGCGGTGGCATAATTTCCGCCGAAGCCAGCGCGGAGCTAAAAGCCTTCGCCATTGCGACCAACATTCCGGTGGCGACCACGTTGATGGGGCTCGGCGCGTTTCCCGAATCGCATGATTTATCCCTGCAATGGTTTGGCATGCACGGCGCCGCCTACGGTAACTGGGCGGTCGATGAGTGCGATTTGCTCCTCTGTTTTGGAGCTCGCTTCGACGACCGAATCACCGGTGACGTCAACAAGTTCGCTCCCCGTTCCCGCATCGTTCACATCGATATCGACGCCTCGGAGCATAACAAAAACAAACGCGTTGAACTGCCCATCGTGGCCAACATCAAGCAAGCCCTGGCTCGCCTGAATGAACTGATCAGCGCCAACAATTTCACGCCCCCTGATAATTCGGCATGGCACACCCAAGTCCAGACGTGGAAACGCGAACACCCGTTCTCCTTCGAGGAGAGTCCGCACATCACCTCGCAGGAGGCCATCAAGGTTCTCTACGAGCAAACCAAAGGTGACGCCATCATCACCACCGGCGTCGGCCAGCACCAGATGTGGGCGGCTCAGTTCTACCGGTTTGATGAGCCGCGTCGCTACATCAGCTCCCTCGGTCTCGGCGCGATGGGCTTCGGCTACCCCGCCGCGCTCGGCGCCAAAGTCGCCATGCCGCATAAGCAGGTCATCGATATCGACGGTGATGGCTCCTTCGCGATGAACATTCAAGAACTCGCGACGGCCAAAATCGAAAAGATCGACGCCAAAGCGCTAATCTTGAACAACCAACACCTCGGCATGGTCGTGCAGTGGGAAGATCGTTTCTACGGCAGCATTCGCGGCAACACCGTCTTGGGAGACCAAAGTAACATTGGAGGCCCAGAGAATCCCGCCGCCCTTTACCCCGACTTCGTCAAAATCGCGGAGGGCTACGGCATCAAAGGACGCCAAGTCATCAAGCGTTCAGAGCTCCGTGAGGCGATTCAAGAGATGCTCGACCACAACGGCCCCTACGTTCTCGACGTCATCGTGCCCTTTACGGAACACGTGATGCCGATGATTCCCGCGGGCAAGACAGCCAAGGAAATGATCCTCAAATAAGTCGTTTTCTCTACGGCCTGAACCTTTCCAGCCCGGACTCACCTAGTCCGGGCTTTTTCATGCCCATCACTCATCACGGCAGCTTCTGCAGTAGCAATAGCTCCACTCGCTTGATTTCGCGCAGCACCCGATTCGAGTGCATCTCCATCCACATCCACACCTTCATGAACGAGATAAAGATTACGGTGAACAAACAGAGCCCCCCCCATAGCAGTTGAACCCTCACTTCAGTCGCCTCGTAAAACCTGAGGCCCGACCACACCGCGACGCCGAGCCCGCCGACGCTGAAGATCACCGCCATCACGTTCGCGAACCGATTGCGGCCTCGAAATGCGATCAATAGTTCCTCGGCCAAATTGGGCTCGTCCCCCATTTCCGGAAGCGCGGATTGATCGTCGAGCGCAGCTTTAATTTTTTCATCCAAGTCCTTCATCTGTCATCCTTTCGATTTTTTGTTTGATTAATTCTCTAACCTTAAAAAGTCGCGATTTCACCGTGCCGACCAGAATTCCAATGATGACGCTAATCTCCGCTACCGTGCGTCCTGCTTCATAAAAAAGATGGAGCAGTTCCCGCTCATCCGCACCTAGGCGGGCAATCACATCGGTCAATTTGGAGCGGTCACTCTCTGCGCCCGCCCCCGGACCTGAAAGAGTGGATGGGTCCTGCAAATCGCGGACGTGTTCAATCCGTCGGCGATCCGACTGCTGCCGCCGAATCCAATCCACCGCCTTGCGGTTAACGATTTGAAATACCCAACGCGGAAAACAGGCCGGATCCTCCAAGCGCTTCAGGCCCTGGGCGATGGCCAGCCAAGCTTCCTGAGTGACCACTTCAACCTCATCCATCCGTTGGATTCGCACCAGCGCCATACGCCTAAGATCTGCCGCCCACAATTCATGGAGTTGCCGAAACGCATCCACTGCGCCGCCTTGCGCGGAGAGCACGAGGTATTCGGTCAAAATTTGGCGGCGATCTCTTTTCATCGATTTACCCCAAAGGTCGCCAGCCCGCGGTGTTTGGTTCAGACCGGCGGCATTATTTTGTCTTCGATACCGATCTCGCCTTTGGTCGAGCCTACTTCTCGGTCATCACATAAGTGCCATCCCAATCATCGGGTGGGGGAGATTTTTCCGTCGCCGACACGATACGTTGATACACCAGCGAAGGATTACTGGACACCCCGAGATCACGGCCCGGTATGTGCGGCTCAAGTTGGGCACTTCGCTCAAAGCGTTTCAGTGCCTCGGCCCAATTGCGGGCATAGTAAAGCTGCATGCCTTCTTCAAACAGTCCCACGCATTCCCTTGTCTGTTGAGTGACGTGCTCTTTCAGACCCACGATATCGTGAATGGGCACCGGCTTCGACCGCCCTTTCACGACGATTCGGCCCAACGGTCGGAATACGATGTGATCGCCACCAAATTTCTCGCACGCCAACCGCGTCGACTCGGCCACCATGCTGAACGATCCCCAACTTTTGGCCCCGCTCTCCATCCGAGCGGCAAGGTTAACATTGTCGCCCATCATGGTATAGTTGAAACGATTGCGACTACCCATATTGCCGATCATGCAAAGTCCGGTGTTGAGTCCGATCCGCGTCCGCATGGCATGAACCAGCGATGGCCACTTGTCCCCCTCTTGCGTCCACTTCTGTCGTAACTCGCCAAGGGCAAATTGCACTTTCTGACTCGCCAAACAGGCTTTGTAGGCGTGGTCCGCTAAGTCGACCGGAGCACCAAACATCGCCACTACCGCATCACCTATATACTTGTCCAACGTGCCCCCCTCCCCCTGCACGATATCGGTGCAGACGGTCAGATACTCGTTCAGCAATTCTCCCAATTGTTGCGAAGTAAGCACCTCCGAGAACGCCGAGAAACTTTGAATATCGGAAAAGTAAGGCGTGATTTCCGCGTCGTGACCGCCCAGTTCCGGATCGCGGCCGGATTCCACCATCGACTCGACCACCGATGGCGCGAGATACGTGCCAAACATGCCCTTGATACGCCCCTTCGCGCGCTGTTCCTCCACGACCTGCCAGGCAACCGCCACCAAAGTGGTGGAGAGTGAAGACCCCACCGGTGCGATTAAGGGGAGCACCCAATTTAAATTACTAAACCAATAAAACGTAAGGTAAACATAAGCGCCGAGAATGACCACCCCAGCCAGTCGGGATAATAGACTACGCATCCCACTTACGACCGCGAGTAGTGTCACGATAATCGTCAACCCGAAGATCAGCCCGTAGATTTGCCAGTCACCGAGTCGCTTCAGGTAGTTGCCCGAGACGATGGTTTTAAGCACGTTGCCATGCACTCCCACCTTGGGCACCGGCGATTTGTCGAACGGGGTCGGTGCGATATCTTGCAACAGCGGGTCGACCGGACCGATCAACACGATTGCGTTCTGAAAACCGTCTTGAGCGAAAAACTCCTCGGCGATTCGAACCGCCTCAGGGTCTTCGGACTCGAGATTAAGGGCGTAGATATAGACGTCCTTGAAGCTGATCCGCGGGTTTTGCTCCGAAAGCCAAGGAGAGAACCAGTTAATCTCCAGCAATTGCCCATCCCGCATCGGCACCCGTGAAACCACCGTCCCGTCCCGCTCCACAAACTGCAAAAAATCCCCTTCAACCCGCACTCCATTCTCCAGATCGAGATCCCAATACCTGCGCAACATTTCCACCGCCAAATGGTAATACGTGCGCACGTTGGTCGGAGCGTAGAGAGGCACTATCCGTGTATCGCCTCCGTAAGTATCGATCAGGCCCACCCCACCTGGGTGGTAGGGAAACGAACTGCCGACCATAAAGTTCGGTAACTCCGGGGCATGAATTTCTTCCAAGGGAGGGAGATCGTCTGCAAGGATCGGCAGGAAGCGTTGCGCCAACTCACCGTTGACGTCGCGAAACTGGTGCCCTGTGAAGGCCGCCGCCAACAACACCGGCGGTTCAGTGTGAAGGTAGCGACCAAACTCCCGGTTGCCGTCGATCAGCTTTTGCATGTCGATCGATTCGGAAAGCCCGGCATCGGATAACACGACGTCCACCCCCACCGCGCCGACGCCCCCGTGCTCCACCAAGGCTTTCGTTACCGTCGCCAGATAATGCCGACTCCACGGCCAGCCACCTATTTCGTTGGGGTCGAGGGTAATCGAATCAATATCGACATAAACGATTTTGATCGGCGAAGGGAGTTCCCCCCGCACCTGAAAACGCATATCCATCGCCCAGTCCTGCGCTCGTTCGAGCACCTCGGAATGGTAGAGAAAACACCAAAACGCGGGAATCGGCAGTAATAACAGAAACCGCGCCGTAGATTGGAACCGCTTCATGACTGTCTATTAATGCCAGCGACCTCAGTCCCAGTTTGGTCGCCACTTGGCGGAAATGAAACTAGATGTAACAAGAGGCGAGACGATGATGGACTTCAGCCGCCATTACTACCTTGAAGACTGGTTCCATCTTCTTGCTTCTTAGCAGGAGTCGTTGTCTCCGAATTAGGCTTCTTCTCAGGGGTCGCCGTTTCCGTTTCCTCATCCTCTTCGTCGTTCGTCCCTGAACCTCCCGTATTGTTCGTCGGCGTTCCCGCGCCACTGCTTCCCACTTGGTCATTCGCCGCGGTCAACACAATCGCGACCACTGCTTCGGCTGATTGCTGAAAAGAGGCCGTGGTCTGAGCCACCACTTCGGGAGTCGCGGCTTGAGGCACAAGTTGTGCGATCGGCGTCAAGACCGTCACCGCTCCGGTCGCATCATCAACTTCGACCGTAATTTCGATTTCTTGCTGATCCAGCACACTGATCGGAGCCGCCGTAGTTCCGGTTCCCGTCGTTACGGCGACATCACCTTCCAAAGTCATCACCGAAAAGAAAGCGTTCCCATTGCCGTCGGGCCGATAAACGATTCGAAACGTCGTGCCCCGAATGCCGGCTGCACCCGCTGGCGTGCTGACTTCGAATTGTGAGCCTAAATTGGACCGCAATTTTTTCACGTTCCCCACCAACTCCCCTCGCGTCAGTCGCATCTTTGATCGAGTATTCCCCGCCAAACGGATCTTGCTGGAACTGTTCGATATTGAGTATCGAATCCGCCGCTAGATTGATCGTCGCGCCGTTGGAAAAAACCAAGATCACCCGGGATGCGGGACCAGTGGTGACCACGGTGTTATTCTCCGTAATCTTCACTTCCTCCAATTTTTCTTCCCTCGTCTTACTGACGTTGTCTTCGACGAAGACTTGGGTGTTGATGCGAGTGAGTCGGATCAGACCCTGATTCGACTGGGCCAAGGAAATTGAGAACGTGGTGAGGGCGAGGCAGACCAGCAGCTGAGAAAACAGATTCTTACTCATGGGAAAAAAGGTGGGCGGGTTCATTTACGGTCTCGCTCAAAAGAAGCCCTTAGAGCCTCTCCGTCTGGGTTCCAAGGGTCAAGACGCAAGCAGGTGGCTAATGCTGCCTCCGCTATGGGTCTAGCAGCCGGTTGCAGACTCAAATGAAAGGCCTGATAATACCACGCGCTCGTGCTGTTTGACGCGATTTTTACGGCTTCGCCGAAGGCTAATCCCGCTTCGCCCCACCGCCCTTGCAAATCCAAGGCGGTCCCGAGGCGAACCCAAGTCTCCCAGTCTTGGTCACAAAGGGCCAATCCCCGCCGCGCCGCCTCCTCCGCTTCAATCCCGAATTTCATGGCCGAATCGGGGTCCCAATTCGTTCGTAAAGCTCGCATGTAGGCCAGATCGCTCCAAGCCCGTTCACTCCCCGGAAACAAGCGCACCGCCCGCTCCAGCGGAGCTAAAGCCGGTGAAATCCTCATGCGTAACTCTTCGAGATCTTCAATCGGTGCGGCCCGATCAATTTTCTCCCGCGCCAGAAAACGCAGCCCCTCCGCCCGATATTTAGGGACCGCTCCCGCTACCCCAAAGACCAAGACTCCCGCTGCGATTGATCCTCCCGCAATCCGCGGCAGAATTCGTGGACCCGAAATTGCAGAAGCAGAGGCGCCGGGTGGGTTCATTCGATTCAGCCAGTCGGCCACGACTATTCCCGCCAACAGCGACACCGCCGGAACCTTCAGGTGAAAATCAACGAGCAGCGCCAACGCCATCGCCATCAGGCCAACCATCAACGCCTTGGTTTCAGGGGCGTCGTCGTCAACCGCGCCTTGAGCATGGCGCGCCTTCGCCCTTTTCACCTGAAAGAGAATCAAGGCTGCCCCGACGCCAAAGCTGAGGCCAAATCCCACCAATCCATAATCACTCAAAGTATTCAAATAGTCGTTATGCGCCCATTTTGT
>CAXBOL010000160.1:0-8318 GCA_963977295.1 uncultured Opitutaceae bacterium | reverse complement strand
CGGCGATGGCTGAACGACTCCTACGCCCATTGATCTGTCGTGAAATGCGCTCTGGGCTGCGGCAACCTGTTCGGCACCACCAATTCCTCAATGGGGGTCAATGCCCCATAGTTGGAGGGGATCACGATCAGTTAGTTTCTTGAGTCATGAATCCTCTTCTTCTCGTTATCATCCTGCTGCTACTCTTTGGAGGCGGAGGCTTCTATATCGGTGGTCCCGGCTTCGGAGGAGGAGGGATCGGCCTGATTCTACTCATTTGCGCCGTTATTTACCTGTTAGGCGGATTTCGCCGCAGATAAATCCCTGCCCGAGTCTGGCCCCCGTTATCTGAGCCCCACAGCTGCCGCCAAATTTCTCAAATTTTATGAACTCTCATCTCATCATCGTCGCCGACCGGGGCCAACTCCGCGCTTATCGCCTCCTTCAGAATTCGGGCGACCGATCGCCTCATTTGGAATTGATGGCCGAAAAAGAGCCGTCAGCACCCCATGAAAAAATGTCAGATCAAGTCACCGACCAAGCCGGGCGTTTTCCACGCGGTGGCGGTGCCGGAGGCACCACCGGGGATTTGTCTGCCGGCGAGCAGTTGACCCAGCAGGCCGAAGTGGATCATCGGGTGCTGGAGCAGCTGGCGGCAAAGATCGACACGCTATTAGCAGACGACGGGGTGACGGATTGCCTCCTCGCAATCAGTGCCCCGATCCACAAGCAACTGGTCGACTTACTCGCCCCGAAAGGCCGCGATAAAATTAAGCAGGTCCTCGCGTCCAACCTCGCCGGAACCGATCCCACCGAGTTGCTGGAGCATTTCGAAAAAGTGGCGATGCAGGGCGCTCGAACCTAGTGATAGCTGAGGTCCTTAAACGCTACGAATGCGACCTCTGCTCCATTGATGATCCACTCCGAGCTTGAGTTTCCCCGGCGGGTCGCGGTCGTTCAGCCCGTGGCCGACGATCAAGATGTGCTTCTGCAATGTCTGCAGGAGTCGACCCTGTTCCAAGACTACCAACAGGCGTTTGAAGCCGCGACGGGGTTCCCTTTGGTGCTCCGGGCGGCGGGGTCCTTTCAGGTGCCCTTGGCCGGCTCGAAGCACGCGAATCCGTTTTGCACCCTGATGACGCAGGCCAATAAAACCTGCTCGGCGTGTTTGCAGTTTCAACAGCGGACGGAGGAAGAGGCGATGGAGCAGTCCAAAACGTTGCAATGCGACGCCGGACTTAGCGAGACGGTGATTCCTGTCCGGGTGGGGGAGCAGGTGATCGGCTACCTGCAAACGGGACAAGTGTTTCTCTCGCCACCCTCCGCGAAGCGACTCAATGGCGTGATGAGCACCCTGCGGGGCCCGGGGTCGGAAGCGATTCGTCGGGAGTTAGCGTCGGCCTACTATGATACTCGGTCGGTTAAGCCCCGGCATTATCGCGCGATTATCCGACTCTTGGTGATTTTTGCGGAGCATTTGGCGACCGTCAGCAACCAACTCCTCACCAGTAGGAGCCCGCTTGAGTCTCCTTGGGTCACCAAAATTCGACAGTTCATTGCCGACAATCAATCGGACGCGCTTCACTTGAATGACGTGGCTCGGGTCGTGAACATGAGTCCGTTCTATTTTTGCAAATTCTTCAAACGGGAGACGGGACTCACGTTTACCAAATACCTGGCCCGGGCGCGCGTTGAGGCGGTGAAACAAAGTCTGCAAAACGTGCACGCTCGGGTCAGCGAAGTCGCGTTTGCCGCCGGGTTCCAATCCCTGTCGCAATTCAATCGCGTGTTTCGTCGCGTCGCGGGAGAGTCGCCCACCTGTTACCGGGAGCGATTGCACGGCCTTACCCCCGAACCGATCCGAGCGGCGGCGAAACTGAAACTGCGTCGCGCCGGGGTGGGGTAACACCCCATGGATGTCGCCCGGTGAGGGGTGATACCTTGAGGTATTACGAAAACGTCGCATCCTCCGTCCAATTTAGGCGTGGTGGTTTCGGTGCGTGGGAGCGTGGTCGACATTTGCTTCGACCAACACCTGCCCCCGATCTACTCGGTGCTCCGCGCCGGCGCGGAGCAGAAGATCGTCATCGAGGTGCTCGCCCAGCGCGATGCGCGCCACGTGCGCGGGATTGCCTTGTCGCCCACCCAGGGACTGGCGCGCGGTATGACCGTAACGGATACTGGTGGCCCCCTCCAGGTTCCGGTCGGTCAAGCGGTGTTGTCCCGCATGTTTGACGTGTTTGGCCAGACCATTGATCGGGAACCGGCGCTAGCCGAAGGCGAATGGCGCTCCGTGCATCGGGACCCGCCGGCCTTGGCCCAGCGGTCGACCCAGTCCGAAATCTTTGTCACCGGCATCAAGGTCATCGACGTGCTCTTGCCGCTGGAGCGTGGCGGCAAAGCGGGACTCTTCGGCGGCGCGGGGGTGGGGAAGACGGTGCTCCTCACGGAGATGATTCACAACATGGTCGGGCAGCATAAGGGCGTGAGTATTTTTTGCGGCATCGGCGAGCGCTGTCGCGAAGGCGAGGAACTCTATCGGGAGATGAAGGAAGCCGGCGTGCTGCCCAATATGGTGATGGTCTTCGGGCAGATGAATGAGCCTCCGGGCAGCCGGTTCCGGGTGGGGCAGGCCGCGCTGACCATGGCCGAATGCTTCCGGGACGACGAACACCGCGATGTGCTGTTGCTCGTGGATAATATTTTTCGCTTCATTCAGGCTGGCTCGGAAGTCTCGGGACTGATGGGGCAGATGCCTTCGCGCCTCGGTTACCAGCCCACCATGGGCACTGAACTGGCGGGGTTCGAGGAGCGTATTGCTAATACCGATACGGGAGCGATCACATCGATTCAAGCGGTCTATGTGCCTGCGGATGACTTCACCGATCCCGCCGCGGTGCACACGTTTTCTCATTTGTCCGCCTCGATCGTGCTTTCGCGTCAACGGGCCAGTGAGGGGCTCTTTCCGGCGATCGATCCCTTGCAGTCAAGTTCGAAAATGGCGACCCCGGGCATTGCCGGAGAACGACACTATGCGATCGCGCAGGAGATCCGTCGCACCCTGGCGCAATACGCGAACCTCAAGGATATCATCGCGATGCTGGGCATGGAACAGCTCTCGCCCGATGATCGCAATGTGGTGGGCCGCGCGCGCCGTTTGGAGCGATTTCTCACCCAGCCGTTTTTTACGACCGAGCAATTCACCGGACACAAAGGGAAGGTCGTCAGCCTCGAAGATGCCCTCGATGGCTGCGAGCGCATCCTCAACGACGAATTCAAAGACTACCCGGAGAGCGCGCTTTACATGATCGGCGCGATCAGTGAGGCGAAAAAGCCAGATTCCTCCGACGGAGAAGCCGAGGAACCCGAGGCGCCTTCCGAAGACGAATCACCGGACTCCGCCTCAGCTGAATCGCCGAAGCCACCCACCGATAAACCGAAAACCGACGCCGACCCTGTGCCTGCCACCGATGAATCTTAAAGTGCTGCTTCCGTTTCAGATCTTTGCCGATAAAAAGAACGTGACCCGCATCGTGGCGGAGACGCCCGAAGGTTCGTTTGGCTTGCTCCCGCACCGGCTCGACTGTGTCACGGCGCTCGCTCCGGGCATCTTCACGTATGAGACGGTCGACGACGGCGAAGTCTTTGTGGCGGTGGACGAAGGAGTGTTGATCAAAGCCGGTGACGACGTGCTGGTGTCGGTGCGACGGGCGTTGGCGGGGCAGGATCTCAGCCAATTGCGGGAGGCGGTGGCGGAAGAGTTTTTAGCGCTCGATGAGCAGGAGCAAAGCGTGCGCACGGTGATGAGTAAATTGGAGACCGGCTTTCTGCGTCGGTTCGTAACGTTGCAACATGAGTGACCGGCCCAAAAAATCGCAGGATCGATCGGCTCATATGGCCGCGCAGATCGGGGCCAAGGCCACGCGCAAACTCAGGGCGCGTAAGTCCTCGCAAGGCGTGTGGTTCGGTCTCGGCATGATGGGACTGGTCGGCTGGTCCGTCGTGGTGCCCACGCTCCTGGGCGCGGCGCTGGGCGTGTGGCTGGATCAGCATCATCCGGGCAAACACGGCTGGACCCTTGCCCTGATTGTCGGGGGCCTGTCCATCGGCTGCGCCAACGCCTGGTTCTGGGTGGCCAAGGAAGAACGTGCGATGCACGAGGATGCGGAGGCCGACGATGAGTGAACGCTTGATCTACCTTTTGTCGGGTCTGGCGGGTGGGGGGCTCGGCGCGATCTTCTTCGGCGGCCTGCGTTGGACGGTGCAACGCGGATTGGCGTCAGGTCGTCCTGCGCTCTGGTTTTTCCTCGGCGGGTTTCTCCGGTTCAGCATCACCCTCGTCGGGTTTTACACGGTGGCCGAAGGACATTGGCAGCGCCTGGTGGCGTGTCTGTTCGGGTTCATGATCGCACGTTTTGTGGTGATACGACTCAACCGCCCGCCCAAGCCTCATCATGCGCCTTAGTCCCGACCAGATCATTTTTTGGCAACACGGGTGGTTCAAGCTCAACGGCACCATCGTGTTTACGTGGGCCCTCATGCTGGTGATGGTCATCGGCGCCAAGCTGATCACCCGCCGTCTCTCGACGGAGCTGACGCGCACCCGATGGCAGAACCTCTTGGAAGTCATCGTGCTCGCGATCGTCACCCAGATCGAAGAAGTCGGGCTCCCGCATCCGCGGCGCTACCTGAGCTTCCTCGGCACATTGTTTCTGTTCGTGGCTTTGGCCGCCCTGTGCACTGTGATTCCGGGCTACGAACCGCCGACCGGTTCGCTCTCCACGACCACGGCCTTGGCGCTTTGTGTCTTCGTGGCCGTGCCGGCCTTCGGCATCGGGCAACAAGGCATGGGCGGCTACCTCAAATCCTACATTGAACCGACGGTCATCATGCTGCCGTTCAATCTCATCAGTGAGGTCTCCCGCACGCTCGCGTTGGCGGTGCGTCTCTTCGGCAACATGATGAGTGGCGGCATGATTATCGCGATCCTGCTGACCATTACGCCATTCATTTTCCCGGTCGTGATGACCCTGCTCGGGCTACTCACCGGCATGGTGCAGGCCTACATCTTTAGCATTCTCGCCGCGGTCTATATCACTGCGGCCACCCGCCCCGCCAAGCCGGAACCAAAGGCAGAACCGGACTCCGCGCCGGCCAACTGATTTCACTCAACGCCTTCAACCCAGGATATCTCATGGACTCTATGACTCTCATCGCCGTTGCCTCGATCGTGATGGCCGGCCTCACCACCAGCATCGGTTGTATGATGCCCGCCCTCGGCGAAGGCCGCGCGGTCGCCAGTGCCTTGACTGCACTCGCTCAACAACCCGATGCCTCCGCCACGATCACCCGCACGCTGTTTGTCGGCTTGGCGATGATCGAATCCACCGCGATTTACTGCTTCGTCGTCTCGATGATTTTGGTCTTTGCCAATCCGTTTTGGAATCAGGTCATCGAGGGCGCGGCGAAGGCGACCGGAGCGGGAAACTAACCCGATGCTCATCGATTGGTTCACCGTCGGCGCGCAGGTGCTTAATTTCCTCATCTTGGTGTGGCTGCTGAAGCATTTCCTGTATCAGTCGGTCTTGGACACCATCGATTCCCGCGAGGAGAAAGTAGCGGCCGAGCTCGCCGATGCGGAGACGAAACGCACTGAGGCAAAAAAAGAACGGGACGATTTTCAGCAGAAGAACGAAACGTTTGACCAAGAACGCGCTGCGCTTCTGACCAAGGCCACCGCAGAGGCCAGCGCTGAACGTCAGCGTCTGCTCGACGAAGCGCGCGCCGCCGCGGACGCCATGAGCACGAAGCGACAGGACTCGCTGCGCACCGAGGCCCGGCGCCTCAATCAATCCATTGCCCGTCGCGCCCAGGACGAGGTTTTTGCCATCGCCCGCCGAGCCCTCAAGGAATTGGCCGACTCCAGTCTCGAAGCTCGCATGAGCGACGTCTTCATCCAACGGGTGCGGGAGTTAGGCGAACCGGCCCAGCAGACCTTGGGCGAGGCGCTTAAGTCGATGTCCGAGCCTGCCGTTGTCTGTAGTGCGTTCGACTTGCCCGAAGGCGAGCGCGCCAAGATCCAAAACGCGATCAACGAGACCTTTTCGGCCGACATTGCCTTGCGGTTCGAAACCGTCCCGGACGTGGTCAGCGGTATCGAACTCAAGGCGAACGGACAGAAAGTGGCCTGGAGTATCGCGGAATACCTGACGTCGCTGGAAAAAGGCGTCGGCGAATTGCTCAAGGATCAGAACGATCCGGAGCCCGCCGCTGAGCCCGAAGTCGCGCCATCATGACTGCATTCTTTTTAAAAGGTAGGGCGGGACCGCTGGGCCCGCCGCAATGCTCATGAACGCCACCCCTGAAACTGTCACCTTGGCCGCAGTCTTTGATCGTGCGTTCGCCGATCTCAGCCAGACCCGCGAGACGTTTGCCCCGGGGCTGGCGCCGCGCGAGGTCGGCACTCTCACCCACGTATCCACCGGTATCGCCCGGGTCGCGGGCCTGCCGGGCGTGGGATCAGAGGAATTGCTCAAATTTCCCGGCGGAGTCTTCGGCATCGCGTTCAACCTCGACGAAGACGAAATCGGCGTCGTGTTGTTGGGCGATTACGCTCACCTGCATGCCGGGGATGAAGTCGAGCGCACGGGGCGCGTGATGGACGTCGCGGTCGGTGAAGCCTTGTTGGGCCGGGTGATCGATCCCCTCGGTCGGCCACTCGATGGCCGGAGCGCGGTGTCGACGAATCAGCGTTTGCCCGTCGAACGTCCGGCGGCGCCGATCATGGACCGCGCTCCGGTGACCGTGCCGCTCCAGACCGGACTCAAGGTGGTCGATGCGTTGATCCCCATCGGCCGCGGCCAACGCGAGCTGATCTTGGGCGACCGGCGCACCGGCAAGACCGCCATCGCGCTTGATACGATCCTCAACCAACGCGACCGCGACGTCGTGTGCGTTTACTGCGCCATTGGCCAGCGTGCGTCGGCCGTGGCCAAAGTGGTCGCAAACCTGCGCAAAAAAGGCGCGATGGACTACACCGTGGTCGTCGTGGCCGAAGGCAATGACGCCCCCGGCTTGGCCTACGTGGCACCCTACGCGGCGACCAGTATCGCGGAGCAGTTCATGGAGGCGGGTCGCGACGTGTTGATCGTTTACGATGACCTGACGCACCATGCCCGCGCGTATCGGGAAATTTCACTTCTGCTTCGTCGCCCTCCCGGTCGCGAAGCCTTTCCCGGCGACATTTTCTATATCCATTCGAGGCTGCTCGAGCGCGCCACGCACCTCAACGAAGAGCGCGGCGGCGGATCCCTCACGGCGCTCCCGATTATCGAAACGGAAGCGCAAAACATCTCGGCCTACATTCCCACAAATCTCATCTCGATCACGGACGGCCAAATCTACCTTTCGCCCTCACTGTTCGAACTCGGCGTGATGCCGGCAGTGGACGTTGGTAAATCGGTTTCTCGCGTCGGCGGGAAAGCCCAACGGGCGGCCTATCGGGCGGTAGCGGGTGATCTGAAGCTGGCCTATGCGCAGTTCGAAGAACTCGAAACCTTCGCGCGTTTCGGTGCCCGGTTGGACGACGACACCCGCAAGATCATCGCGCACGGTCGCCGCATCCGCGCCTGCCTCAAGCAGCCGGAATTTTCCCCGGTCTCAGTGCCCGCCCAAATCGCTATCCTGCTGGCTTTGACCGCCAACCTCTTCGATCCCGTCCCATTGGAAAAAATGTCCGAGGCCGAACAGGCGGTTCGCGCAGCGTCCGCCAAGATTCCGGATGACGTCACCGCCCGCTTCGATACCGCGGACAAACTGAGCGACGAAGACCGCGTCGCCATCCTCGCGCTGGCAACCACGGCGCTCGCGCCCTACCAGCCCGAGGAGAAAGCAACCCCGTGAAGTCAGCCAAGCTTGATCCGTCGGGAGCTAGGATACTGAATTGAATTCAACTCAATTGGAATCGAGCAACCTTCCTAAAAAGCCATGAAACCCCAGCCCTCGCATTCGTCCCTGTTCGCCAATCTACGCGCTGCCTCCATGGGGTTGGTGTTCGCGGTGGTCACCCTCCTATTTGGTCAGGGACTGGGCATTGTCTTCGGCCTCAATGAGGATGCCATCAAGTCCCGCTTGAAAGCAGACGCTGCCGCGGTGCAGACCACCGCTTACCAGGATGAAGTAGCCGCCGCCAAAGCGGTCGTGGATAAATCCTGGACCTACATGAAGCGGGCGCATCTACATGCCGGAGGGATGGGCACCACGGCAGTCGCTCTGATCACGGTGCTGTGCCTTGTCGGCGCCTCGCGCAAGATGACCATGGTGATCAGCCTGGCCCTCGG
>CAXBOL010000159.1:0-8350 GCA_963977295.1 uncultured Opitutaceae bacterium | reverse complement strand
GCTAAGGCTCCGCCTGCCGCACCGGGGTCGGTCGCATCGGCTTCCACCAAGACGTCGGGCGATTCCCCACGAATCAGGCGTCGCGAAAAGTCTTCCGGGATCTGCACCACAAACTGCACGTCTCCCAGCGCCAACAACCGCGTGGCTTCCGCTTCAGTCGAGACCTCCTGCGCGAATTCGAAATACGCACTGTGCTGCATACCCGCGACCAAGGAGCGTCCGAACGGCCCATGATCCGCGTTGAGCACCACAGTCGGCAGGTGCTTCGGGTCGGAGTTGATCGCAAAACCGAACAACATCAGCTGCATCAGCGGAATCCCCACCATCATGCCAAACGTCACGCGGTCGCGTCGCATCTGGATAAATTCCTTCAGCACCACGGCCCAAAATCGATGAAAAGTAAATCGATGCATTACGTCCGCGCCTTAGGAAAAATTATCCTCCGCGTGATCCATCAAATCGATGAACACATCTTCGAGCCCCGCCTTGATCGGCTTCCACGCATGACCATCACTGCGCAGCGGCAACAACGCCGCCTCCAACTTCGCCGCATCGTGACCACTCACGTGCAACGTATTGCCAAACGGCACCACTTGTTCGACCCCCGGTCGTCCCCGCAACTGGGTCGCGAGTTCCAACAACCGCGGTCCTGTCACCTGCCACGTTTCCAGTTTGGCCGAAGCCACCACGTCCGCCACCGTGCCGTTGGCCAACAAGTGCCCATAAGCCAAATACGCCAGCCGGTGACAGCGCTCGGCTTCGTCCATGTAATGCGTCGTGATCAACACCGTGAGTCCCTCATCCGCGAGGCGGTGAATCTCCTCCCAAAAATCGCGTCGCGCCTTCGGGTCCACTCCCGCCGTCGGTTCGTCCAGCAGGAGCAACTGCGGGCCATGCAACAACGCCGCCGCCAGCGCCAGGCGTTGCTTCCAGCCCCCGGAAAGCTCCCCGGCCAACTGCTTGCTGCGCCCGGCCAATCCGAGGCGCTCCAATGCTTGGTCGACCCTCTCCTTCCGCTTGGGCGTGCCATATAGCCGCGCCACAAAATCCAAGTTTTCCCGAATACTGAGATCCTCGTAATAACTGAATTTCTGCGTCATGTAACCCACGTGGGTGCGGATCTCGCGCTGTTGCGTCAGCACGTCGTAACCGAGACACGTGCCATGCCCGTCATCCGGAGTAAGCAGGCCGCACAACATGCGAATAAACGTCGTCTTGCCGCTACCGTTGGGTCCCAGGAACCCGTAAATCTCTCCCTTGCGCACCTGCAACGCGATATGGTCCACCACCGTCTTGGCGCCAAAGCGCTTGGTGATGTCGGCGACGTCGATGACGTATTCAGGAGACGATGACATGAGGCAAAGAAGGTCGATTTATTTATGATCTACCGCGACACATCCACCGGCTGTCCCGGCAACAATTCCACCGAGTCGGACGGATCAAATTCCGCTTCGATCATAAAGACCAACTTGGCCCGATTCTCGCGATTATAGAGCACCGGCGGAGTGTATTCGGGTCTTGGCGACAGATAGTTGATGCGGGCGCGCACCGGTTCCGCCCGTTCGCTGATTGCCACGAGCACGGCGTCTCCCGCGTGGAGCGTCGCCCGCTCCGCCTCTGGCACGAAAAAACGCACCTTTAGATTCGCCGGCGGTAGGATCGCCACCACCGGACCACCGGCGGGCACGACTTCACCCACCCGGTAGAACGTATCAAATACCAACCCCGCTTCGGACGCCACCGGGGCTTTTTCCCCCAGATTCCATTCCGCCTGCGTGACCGCCGCCTTGGCCACCGCCACGTCCGCTTCCGCCGCAGCCAGGGTATCCATCCGGGCTCCCAGTTTGGCCGTGGCCAATTGGGCTTCCATCTCCGCCACTTGCGCGAGATTGCGTTCATTCGAAATTCGAGCCCGGTCATACTCCTCGGTCGCCAACACGTTATCTCTAAACAACCGACCGATTCGTTCCAGTTCCAGTCCCGACAACTCCGCCGCCGCCCGAGCCTGCCTCAAACGTGCATCCATGGCGGCCAGTTCAGTGGGGCGCTGACCCTTGCGGAGATCTGCCCAGCGGGATTCAGCCTGCGCCAACCGTTGCCGCGCCTGCTCCGCCGCCGCGCGCTCCAGCGTCGCGTCCAGCGCAAACAACGCAGCACCCACCGCCACAGTTTGCCCGCGTTGCACCGACAGATCCTGCAACCGACCGCCCGTCGGCGACGCCACATAGACGTATTCGCCTTCCAGGTATCCCTGCCACCGGGTCTCGGCTTGCGGCTGACAACCGGTCAAAGCCAGCCCCAATCCGGCCACAAGCAGCACGAGTCGCCCCAGTTTCGTGTTAAGCGCGTGAGTGTTTTTCATAATCAGTCATTCCGGCCGACGTAAGGAGTCCGCCGCAAAAAAGGTTGAGAGCTTGCCCGAAAACTTGGTCCGGCCGCATCCCCAGACGATCTCCGGTGTCAGGATGCATCAGACCCTGAATCGCGAAGCGCCAAAACTCCGTGGCAAACTTCGGATCGACGCCATCGCGCACCATACCGGCCCGCTGCCCCTCCTCGATGATGCGCCCAAAGACGATCGGAATGTTCTTAAACCGCACCTCCTCGATGTGTTGATAGATGGTGGGAGCGTAACGTTGCAGTTCCCGAAACAGGGTCGGTGAGACGCGCGTGAACCGTCCGGTCATTGATTCGGCAAACCGCACGAGCTTGGCCGCATAATCGAGGGAACGATCTGAAAACAACTCGGTGGCGGTGGCTTTCACGTCTTCGGCAAACCCGAGCACGATCTCCTCCACCATCAGATCCTTGCCCGCAAAGTGCACGTAGAGCGTCTTCTTACTCATCCCCAACTCCGCCGCCAGCCCATCCATACTGAGGGCCCGATAACCATGCGCAAACAACTGCTTCCGCGCCGCCACCAAGATGCGCTCCCGAATCGGGTCAGAAACTGCGGTTGAAACATCACTTGCTGCCATGGCCTCACACCAAGACATGAAACATTGGAAACTTCCAGCGTTTTTTAAGTTTCCTATCTGGTTTTCGACTCTATCGATTCGGGCTTCACCTGCCATTTTCCGTTTTTTCTCAGCTTTTTGAACCGTCAGTCGCGGCGCCAAAAGAAATCCCGAGTCCCGCTTGCACGCGTCCCAGCGAGGTCTCTAGCGTCTTCCTTTCGTCTGTATCCAATGCCCGTTTCGACCCTCAAGCCTTCCTCCCTCACTGACTCCCCCGCCACCTCGGCGGACCCCGCCGACGTGTCCGTAACCCTCGACGGACTCACTGATCAACAACTGGCGGCCGATGAGCAATTGCTGGCCTCCTGGCGCGAGGAGATCGAAGTTCGTCTCGAAGCCCGGGCCGACCTGCAAGCCCGCCATCGCGACAAACTCGAAGATGCCCTCGACCATCTCGAATCGCTCCGCCAAGCCGCGCTCAACTCCCCGCTTGCCCCCGACGAATCCCCGTCTCCGCTCGCCGCCATCGAAGAGGCTCCGCCGGCGCCCAAACTCCCCGACCCCTTCACCCCGGAAGACCTTAAAACTTACGAATTCCCCCCCCTCGATCTGCTCCGCGCTCCGGCCCCCGACGAGAACGAATTCACCACCGCCGCGGACCTCGAAACCGACAAGCAGCGCCTCCAAGACGCCCTCGATAGCTTCGCCGTCGATGCCTTGGTGCACGACGCCATCGTCGGCCCTCGCGTGACCCAGTTCCGTGTCCGCCCCGGCTTCGGCGTGCGGGTCGAGGCCATCGCCTCTCTCGACAAAAACATCGCCCTCACCATGTCGGCTAATGCCGTGCGCATCCAAGCTCCCATTCCGGGTGAAAGCTACGTCGGCGTCGAGATCCCGAATCGCAACACCAACCCGCTCACCCTCCGCGGCTCGTTCCAAACTGACACCTGGCGCAACTCACCTGCCGAGATTCCGCTCATCCTCGGAGTCGACATTGCCGGACGCCACATTTTGTGCGATCTCGCCCGCGCCCCCCACGCCCTCATCGCTGGCGCCACCGGCTCCGGCAAATCCGTCTGTATCAGCAACCTGATCCTGTCGCTAATCTATCGCTTCCGACCCGACGAACTCGAACTCGTGCTCATCGACCCGAAAATCGTCGAGTTCGCCATCTACCGCGACCTGCCCCACCTCATTCACCCCGTCGTCACCGAGCCCAAACAGGCCTGCCAAGCCCTCAAGTGGCTCGTGCGTGAAATGGAACGCCGCTACGAGGTCCTCGCCGAAAAGAGCGTGCGCAACCTCGCCGGCTACAACGCCAAGGCTGCCACCGAGGGCTTCCCGCGCCTACCCTACATTGTGCTCATCATCGACGAGCTCGCCGACCTCATGATGACCGCCCCCGAGGAGATCGAAAACTCTATCGCCCGCCTCGCCCAAATGTCGCGCGCCGTCGGTATCCACACCGTGCTCGCCACCCAACGCCCCTCCGTCAACGTCATCACCGGCGTCATCAAGGCCAACTACCCCACCCGCATGGCCTTCCAAGTATCGTCTCAGGTCGACAGCCGCACCATTATTGACGGCAAGGGCGCCGAATCTCTCCAAGGTCGCGGCGACATGCTTTACAGCCCTCCCGGCATCGGTCGGCTCCAGCGCCTGCAGGCCCCGTTTGTCGACGACGCCGAGATCGAGGCCATCGTTGGCTTCCTCAAGGCCCAGGTGCAGCCCCGCTACCGCGTCGAACTCCGCGCCGAGGACGCCCCCGGCCCCTCTCAAAGCATCGATGGTGAGACCGCCCACGCCGGCGCCGACCCCCTCATCAAAGACGCCCTCGAAATCATCGCCACCCACGGCAAGGCCAGCACCAGCTACCTGCAACGCCGCCTCAAGATCGGCTACAACCGCGCCGCCTCGCTCATGGAGGAGATGGAACAACGCCGCTACATCGGCCCGCAAGTCGGCAGCAATCCGCGCGAGATCTACGTGCAACCCGGCGATCTGGTGCTGGGTTAAGCTGAAAACTCTCAACCCGGGCTGACCGCGAACTCGGCAGCAACCGTCGACTATTTTTCGTGTATTTCGTGTGCTTCGTGGTTCTCCAAAATAACTATTCCGATCCTCCCTTCTTCCTGACGCTGCCGGCCCTTAAACTTGTGACTTCAACTTAATCAGCGGTTTACACCGTAAACCGCTCCACGCCATGTCCGACGACTCTCTCACCGCCGATTCCCTGCTCGCCCAAATTCACGCCGACGGCCTGCGCCGCACCCTCAATGCCCACCGCAAGCCCCCCGTGCCGTCGCGTATTCTACAGGAGCTGACCACCCGCACCGACGACCCCGAAGGCCTGCACTTTGTCGCCGCCTACCCGCTTTCACCGAGTCATCTACTCGAGTCACTGGCCGACTCCGAACCCTCCAGCTCTGTGCTGGCCCACCTTGCGACCAATCCCCGCACGCCCCCGCATTTGCTGACGCAGTTCTCCGTGCATGAGGACCCCACCGTGCGCGCTCAAGCCGCCACCCACCCGCAGTTGCCCAGCCGCGAAATCCACACCCTCGCCAACGATTCGGTCGCCGAGGTCCGCCGCGCTCTCGCCGCCAACGCCTCTCTACGCCTCCCCCACCAAGCCGTGCTCATCGGCGACATCGATGCCGCCGTCCGCCTGCGCCTCGCGAGCCAGTCCAACCTACCGGAACCCGTCGCCCTCATCCTTGGCGCGGACTCCGCCGCGCCTGTGCGGCTCCACACCGTCGCCACGGCCACGGTCGAGGACGAACTTCTCGAAGGCTGGGCCGCCAGCGACGAAGAACCCGTGCAACTCGCCCTGCTCCAGCGTAAGAACCTACCCGTCGAGATTTGTCACAATTTACTGCGCTCCAGCCACGCCAGCGTGCGCCGCCTCGCCCGTGCCGGACTCGATCTCGATGACGTGGATCTCCTCTTTCTGATTACCCGTGGTGAACCCGACGAACGCAGTTGGGTTGCCGCCCAACCACTCCTCCCCCGTCCCCTGCAAAGCCTGCTCGCCCGCGATCCCGAGCCCGCCGTGCACGCCAGCCTCGCGGCCAACCCGGCCCTCGACCCCGTCATTGCCCACTACTTCGTGACCCTCGCGGACGGCCCCGTCTGTGAAGCGCTCGCCGGCAACTCCGGGCTGCCCGACGACCTCATTCAAGCCCTCGCTGCGACCCGTCAGCCCGCCGTTTTGGCCGCCCTCGCCTATCGCCCCCAACTCGATGAAGGCCTCGCCGTGTTTCTCATCCAACACAGCCCCGACTTCCGCCAACACTGGGCCATGCAGGGCCGCACTGACGTCGCGATCGACGTCGAGACGGCCCGCCAACTCTTCGCCGATCCACTGCCCACCGTGCGAGTGCTGGCTCTCACCGCCTGCCCCGACTGGCGCCGGGCCGACCTCTACGAACTGGCCCGCGACCCCGCCGCCACCGTGCGCATGGCTGCCGCCCGCCACGCCCACGCCGCGAATGAGCTGTTGGAAGACCTCTCGGCCGACTCCGATCCTCGAGTTCTCGAAGTCGTCCGCGAAATCCAAGCCCTACGCGCCGCGACGCCCGCCGCTAAACCGTCCCCACGCCCGGCCACCAAAAAATCAGGCCAAACTGGCGTTGACGTGCCGCGTCCACGCCCGACGCTTTCCCGCCCCACCTCCTCGGCGGAATCGGCCGCAAACACGGCCCGACCTTCCGCCCCCGAAATTTTCAACAAACTCAAACGCATCTTCTGGCAATAAACTCTCATGGCTAAAAAGTCCGTCTCCCTCACCTTCCGCGATATCGTCCTCGGCGCCGAAGCCGAAGTCATTCGTCAGGCTCTCGAAGCCCGCGTCCAAATCGACGCCTTGATCACCGAGCGTCAGGCCGCCTACGAACGCATCGCCGTCCTCGAAACCCAAGTCGAAGACGTGCTCGGCGAAACCGGCGTGTTCCCGTTCCCGGCCCCGCCCGTGCCCGTGGCCGGCTTCGACCCGAAGTCCGACACCGTCACGCGTTCGCCCGCGGTGGTGAAGAAAGCCGCCGCCGCGATGGAAGCATTGACCGAGTCCGAGGCGACCGACGAAGAGACCGACATCGAAGACGAAGACGAGTCCGAAACCGAAGCCTAAGATCGACCGGCCTCCCCGCGTCCGATCCTAGCCGCCGCCCGGTTTCCGTCCCTCCGCATGCCCGCCGAATCCCAGATTCGCATCAACACGCTGCTCCTCGAACGCGAGGCGCTGTTTCTGCGGGTGCATGAGTTGGAGGACGCCGTCTCCGCCATCTTTGGCGAACCGTATCCCTTCGAACGCCCGCCCCTGCCGTCCGACAACCGTCGCAAGGGCAAAGCCAAGCCGCGTAAAGCCAAAGCCGACGCCACCATCAAGTTAAGAAAGTTGGCCCCAGACGAAGTCGCCTACCTCGTCACCTACCTCGACCACGAGAACGAGAAAACCGAAGCGCACGACACCCCCGATCCGCTCATCACCTTGCTCGCCACTCAAAGTAAAACCCTGCAGGTCCAGGCAATCGCAACGATCGACGGCAACGGAACGGTTATTGAACAGCTTTACCCCCGTCCCTCCGAGGATCAGTAACGACCAACGGCCCCGAGACCTCGATCTCCATCGGGGACCAAGCGACGAACCCCGACGAATCACCATCGTCGACATTGGTGCATCCGCCTGGATCGCAAAATCTACGCAAGCATGCGTATCGACCGCAGAGAGATCTCGGATTAAGATCGAAGCATAATGCCTCGACATAAAATGCGCCCTTTATCCCTGATCATCCTCCTTCTGCTTGCGGTCACTACCTACGGCCAAGTGACCATCACTGTAGTCGAAAGCGGCAGTGACCTGATCATGACCGCCACCGGGTCTCTGGATACGACTGGGCTCACCGCCGCCGGCAACACCACTTACAGCCCTTACCTCTACCCCCAAAACGGCGCGGTCATCACCGGTGCCAATAATGCCGCCGCGACCTACTATTCGGGCGCTACGGCATTTGGTGGGAGTTTCGGAACCGCCGGATTCACCGCAGCCGATGCCGGCGGAAGCGGCGATCTCGTCTATGTTTCCGCATTCTACCTCGGGTTGCCTCAATCCTATATCGATGGCACCAGCCTCACCTCCACGAACACGTTCACAGACAAATCATTTTCGTCTCTGGGACTAATCGAAGGCACCTATGTCTGGTCCTGGCCTTCCGACTCCATCACCTTGGTTATTGGGGGATCTGCAGTTCCTGAACCGGCGTCATGGGCAGCCCTTTGTGGAGCTATGGGTTTGATCGCGACCGGATTTCGTCGGCGCCCCCGACAATCAATTCCAACCTAATTCTACTTTGTTAATTTGGTGGCGGCGGTTTTCGAGGGCGGGAGCGGGCGCT
>CAXBOL010000158.1:0-8395 GCA_963977295.1 uncultured Opitutaceae bacterium | reverse complement strand
AGCCGGTGTCTCCCTCCGACGCCCCCTGATTCCGCCCTTCGACGTTTTATGTCGAAGCTGGCCCGATGTCTGCGTGCAATCTGATCATGGACGCTCGCCCTGATCGCTTTTACAAAGTCGCCATCGTCGGCGGCGGATTTGCCGGCGTTTACTGCGCCCGCGCCCTTCGGCGCCACACCCGCCGACTCGGTCTCGGCGACGTCTCTGTCGGACTGATCGCCAGCGAAAACCACATGGTGTTTCAGCCGATGCTGCCCGAAGTCGCCGGCGGATCCCTCTCGCCCCAACACGTGGTCAACCCGATCCGTCTCCTTTGTCGAGGTGCCGAAGTTTTGAAGGGCGAGGTCACCCACATCGACCTCGCCCAACGTATTCTCACTCTCTCCGGCGGCGCCTTCACTCCCCACATCACGGTCGGCTTCGAACACCTCTTTCTCGCGCCGGGTGCCGGCGTCGACCTCAGCCGCATCCCGGGCATGGCTGAGCACGCCTATCTCATGCGCACCGTCGGCGACGCGATGAAACTGCGCGCTGCCATCATCAGCCGCATGGAGGAGGCCAATCTCGTCAACGACCCCGCGCTCCGCCGTCAGCTCCTCTCTTTCGTCGTGGTCGGCGGCGGTTACTCCGGCGTCGAAACCGCCGGCCAGCTCCAAGATCTCATCCGCGGCGTCAGCCGCTACTACCAAAACATCGGCGAACACGACGCCTCCGTAACCCTCGTCCACAGCGGCGAACGACTTCTGGGCATGTTGAGCGAAAGCCTCGGCACCTACACCGGTGACTGCCTCACCGACATGGGGGTAAATATCGTCTTCAAATGCCGCGTGCGCGCCGTCACCGCCCGCACCGTCCAGCTCAGCGACGGCACCAACGTCGATTCCAGCCTCGTCGTGTGCACCGTGGGCAACGCCCCTCATCCGCTGATCACCGCCCTCACCGAACTGCCCCTCGAACGCGGCAAACTCATCGTCGAACCCACCGGTCGCGTCCGCGGGTTCGACCACGTATGGTCGGCCGGCGATGGTGCCGCCTTCCCCAAAGCCGACGGTGGCAATTGCCCCGAAACCGCCCAGTTTGCCATGCGCCAAGGTGCCCTCGTCGGGGCCAACATCGCCGCCCAATTCGCCGACCGTGCCCTGAAGCCCTTTCGTTTCACCGGCCTCGGCGAACTCGCTACCATCGGCCACCGTCGCGCCGTCGCTCAGATCTTCGGGCTCCGCTTTTCCGGCCTCGTCGCCTGGTTCATGTGGCGTTCGATCTACCTGGCCAAGTTGCCCGGACTGGACCGTAAACTGCGCGTCGTCGCGGAGTGGACGTTCGAACTGTTCTTCCCCCGCGACATCAACCTCCTCTCACCCTCCGCCACGTCCGCCCTCGGTTCCATGCACCTCGAACCCGGCGACTCCCTCTTCCGCGCCGGCGAGCCCGCCCAATCACTCTACGCGGTTAAAAAAGGTCAGGTCGACATCACTGACGCCACCGGTGCCCTCGTCAAATCCGCTGGTCCCGGCGAACACTTCGGCGAACGCGCTCTCCTCGGCGACGGCATGTGGCGATTCGACGCCACTGCCCGGGTGCCCAGTCAACTCGTGGCCATCGACGGTAAAACCTTCAAAACGATCGCGCAAAGCATCGGCTCACTCGACGCCCTCTTCCGCACTTCCGCCCAACAGTATCACCTGCCCGAGGAGATCCAGAAAACCGTCGCCGAGATGCCGGAAGCCACCCGCAGTGCCATGGCCCGAGACGTCATGACGTCCACCATCACCTCGCTCGCCGCCGACGCCAGCGTGCAGGACGCCGTGGTCACTTTCCAGACCGCCCCGCACAGCACGTATCCGGTCATCGATGACGGCAAAGTCATCGGCCTCCTGCGCCGCTCCGTGGCCTACGAATGGCTCAAAAACCATGGCCTCTCCTGCCAGGATCCCATCAAAGCACTTCCGCTCGTTATGCCCCTTTGTGTCAACGCCGATACCCCCGTGCCCGAACTCGTGCAAACCCTCATGCGCAGCGGTGTAAGCAAAGCCGTCGTGATTGATGACGAGCACCAACTCCAAGGCATGGTCACCCTCTTCGACCTCCTGAAACAAAACCGCACCGGGTAAGGCAGGTTCCAGGGCAAGGAAACCAGCAAGAACTCGGTAAACGTCGATCTCAACAAGATCGTTCACATCCCATTGCCGTATCCGGAAAAGGGCCCCATCTTGACGCCCGGCTCTGTGGAACTCCCTGCGCTGCTTTAACTCTCAACTTAAACTTAAACTGCGGTTTTCACCAAGACCGAACGCCATGTTCAAAACCCGTTGGCTTCCCCTCATCGTTCTCCTGCTCGCCGCCTTTTCTGCGGCGGCGATCGGCGGCATCGCGACCGGATCGAGTGTGCGGGACTGGTATCCGCTGCTCAACAAACCCTCGTGGAATCCGCCCAGCTGGGTCTTTGGCCCGGCGTGGACGTTGCTCTACACCCTCATGAGCATCGCGGCCTGGCGCATCTGGCTTCGCCGCGACCAGCCCGGGGCCATCACCACCCTGCGCCTCCACGCCGTGCAACTCATCGCCAACGCCCTCTGGTCGATCCTCTTCTTCGGCCAACGCCGCCCCGACCTCGCACTGATGGAAATCGGGGTGCTCTGGACGCTCCTCTTAATCATTCAAATCCGACTCTTCCGCCAAGACCGCCCCGCCGCCCTCCTCTGGCTCCCCTACCTCGCCTGGGTCACCTTCGCCACCGCCCTCAACACCTCCATCTGGTGGCTCAACTAATATCCGATCGTAGCGACGTATTTCGGAACTGAACACGAGGCGCTAACGCACCTCAAAGATCCAAACTGCGTCAGGCCTTTAGCTGAGGACTGAGCTCCAGACGGACTTCCGCCGATTGCCAGCCCGGTTCACCCAACCCACAAAAACAACGGAACGCCCGGGAGAATCCTCAAGGTTACAGGATCAGATCAGCGGCTGTCCTGCCGATGCAGGATCGAATGAGTATGGGTTTGCATGAAAGTCCAATTTAGCCGGTCATGACAATGGTCTCTTTTAGGGACCCGCTGAGTCGCTTGAGTTTGACCGATGTTGCCCGCAAGCCATCCCCGTCAGCTTTGTGACTCGAACCTAAAATTGACCCGCCCCCCCTGTTTATCCAAGGATGTCTGTCTCCTACGTCTCCCTTACCCACCAAGTCGCGAACCTGATCAGAGACGGTATGGAATCCGGCCGCTGGCTGGAGTGGTTGCCCGGCGAGCGCAAGCTGGCTGAGGAATTGGGGGTGAGCCGCCGGACGATCCGACAATCGTTGCAACTGTTACTGGTCGATCGCCTCATCCGTTGCGAGACCGGCAAAGGAAACCGAATTCTTCTGAAAAAAGAGCAAACCGGACGAGAGAGCTTACCGTCCAGTATCGGATTATTGATCTCCGCTCCGGTCGAACTACAACGCACCTTCACCACGTTGTGGATCAACGAACTCCGGTCTTTCCTCAGCAAACACAATCTTGATCTTCGGGTGTTTTCAGGCGGAAAGATATTTTCCACGTCACCCGAAAAAGCGCTGCGGAAACTGATAGGAAACGAGCCCCAACGGGCGTGGGTGCTGGCTGCGTCCACAACGGAAATCCAAACTTGGTTCGAGTCAAACCAGCGCAACGCCGTGATCGTCGGTTCTCCCCGCGGGACCTGTAGCCTACCCAGCATCGATGTCGACTATCGCGCGGTGGGGCGTCACGCCGCGGGCGAGTTCCTGCGTGCCCATCACCGAAAAATCGCGGTCCTCGTCGGTAGTCCGGCACGGGGCGGCGATACCGAATGTGCGGCCGGTTTCAAGGAGGCGGTGGACGCCCATCGCTCTGATCCGGCAGAGCTCGTCGTCGTAAAACACACCTATTCATCCGAAAGCATCCACCGATCAGTCCAAAAACTTCTGCGCCGGAAGTCTCCTCCCACCGCGATTTTGGTGGCAAATTCCATGCACTACCTCGCGGTTCATACCGCGCTTTTGCAGCTCGGCATCAATATTCCCGCAGAGATGACTTTGCTCAGCCGGGACGATGACCCGTTTCTGCAATTCGTCCATCCAGAACCCAGCCGCTATGCCTGCCCCCCCGCCTTGATGGCGAAGCATATCGGCAGGCTAATCCTTAGACTCGAACGGGAACCCAACGGACCGACCGTGAATGAAAAACTCGTGCCCGTCTTCATCGCTCGAGCCACTCATACCAAGCCGCCACCGCTTTGAATTGGTCGCGAAAGATCCCGCAATGGCGATCGCCTCGTCCATTTAGGAGCCAGGCCTTTTGCAGCCGAGGCAGGAGTTAAAACCATAAATAAAAGAGGAGGAGCCATGGCTCCTCCTCTTTCTCCAAACAACCCACAAAAGTCTCGGCCTCAGAAACTATACCGGAGGGTCAACCGGTAATTGGTGTCAGGGGCTCGAGCGACCAGACGGTCAGAAACTGAGCTCAAAATCTGATCCTCGCCAAAGACGTTGTAGACATTGAGTTGGGCTGACCAGTTTTCCGCATTGTAGCCTGCGAAGACATCAACCAAATCGCTGTCTGAAACGAAGAAAGAATTGCCGGAATCACCAGGCGCTTTGGCGTTATGCTTGTAGCCTCCACCGACAAACCAACCTTGGTTGCCAGAGTCGCTGAAGGTGTATTTGCCAAACAAGCTGTAGGTTCCCCCAACCGGGACCCCTCTGAAATTTCTCCCCACTTCGTCCACCGAGGTAAGGTCGCTGTAGGCAAAAGCGATGTTCAGCTGATCAACGGGCGTCCAAGCGATATCAATTTCGAAGCCGTCTGTGGCCTGAACCCCAACCGCTTGGGGAATGGTGCCGCCTACCGCATTCGGATCAGGATCAGGGACCGAAATGATGACATTGGTGAGCTCCATGTCGAACCACGCCACGGTAGCAACCAAACGATTATCCAGCATGTAGAACTTCGAACCGACCTCAATACTCTCTCCCTGCTGATTTGGAAACTTCGAGCCCGTGAGCGGATCCGTGCTACTGATAAAATTGAAAGTCGTCGAGTTCTGGGCGAAGAGACTGAGGAATCAACTTATCCTCCATAAAACTCATGTTGTCCTGAAACCCAATGCTCCAGCCTTCACTCTCCGCGTGCCCCTGAAAGCGATTAAACTGTTTGGTCGTCGAAGCCTTGATGGAATCAGCGTTTACCCCGGTAAAATCAGGATTAACTGCAGAGAAGGAATTGGCGACGGCAGTGGTATTATTGGAGTTGGCTGGATTCCAAAAGAAGAACGCCCGTTCGCGCTCGCCGGTGACATAGCGAGCAGTCAGAATCGCCTTATTCTTCGCCCCTAGCAGTTCGAAGTCACCCGACAAATCCGCGTTGAAGGCAGTTCCCTCTTGGTAGCCACGGAAATCCCGTAACGACAATGTCGCTCGCCAGTCTGCCACTTGGGGATTCAGGGCTGAGATGAAGCGATTGTCCCCAATTACCGCCCCACTTGAATCCACCGCAACCGGCCGTCCCTGTGAATAGCTGGGAGATTTATCTCCTGCTCCCTTGTATTGGCGGGCCACCAGTCTGAAGGTCCAGTCTTTTTCAGCCCCCAAAGCTTGCTCAAACCCCGCTTCTAAAGACCGGCTGGTCCCGATCGAAATATCGTCATCAGGCACGATGTTCGCATCGTTGCTGACGGCATAAACCGGATTCGTTACCTCGGGAGCAGCCCCACCGGGCGTGAGGTATCCCGTGAGGTATTGCCAGCCTTGCTCACGATCCAATTCGTAATGCAGATATTGAAAACGTCCCCAGATTTTTCCGCCCGAATCGTTCAAATCATGCGAAGCCGCCAGAGTGACATTATCCATATTAGACGGGGCATCCGGTGAATTGTAAAAGCGATCACCTCGTCGGCTGGAAATCACCGCCCGGTAGGCTGAGTTCTCTCCCATGGGGCCCGTAGTGTCCACCACGGCTCGAACGAATTCGTCGTGCCCACCAGCCACTTGCAGCTGTAGCTCGGTTCGTTGAACACTGAGGGGCCACTTGCTGACTTTGTTCACAATCCCTCCCATGCTGTGAGAGCCATAGAGGGTGCCAGCGGGTCCCTTGATGACTTCCACCCGGGCATAGGCGGATTCCTCGTCCAAGGGAATGTCGACCGGACTCATGTTTTCCGGAATTCCATCGCGTAAATCAAGGCCACCCAAGGCGTAACCACGTAGTGAATACTGGACCTGCCCGGGATTACGGTCACCATTGATTTGCACACCTGAAACGTAGGTTAGGAATTCCGCAGCATCGACCGCCCCAGAATCTTTGATGAACTGCTCGTTTATAGTGATAATCGAATTGGCAATATCAGAGTTCGGTAACGCGATGCGGCTGGCTCCAAGGGAATTCTGAACACCGTAACCTCGGTCCAACGCTGCATTAACTTCAAACGGGGACAATACAACGGTCTCCTCAGGGATGGATTCTTGGGCGGAGGCGACGGGCACGATCAAGCAGGCCGCGAGCAAAAAGGCCTGCCGTATTGGGCCTGCCTGGGTAAAGGTAACTTGCTTCGATTTCATAGTTTATTCGGTGTAGGGATTTAACTAACTTCTATAGTCCTGTTCGCTGAACCCTTGACCGCGGAATGGCAGTGTTCACTTAGTCAAATCTAGGACTAGGAAACTCGTTCCTGCGGGGGGGTTCAACGTGATGGGGTTATTCGGGTTTTGAGCTAGGCGCTCCTGTTTAGCGATGCAGACGAAAGGCTCGCAGCGAGCTGACTTAAATTTAAAACATGCGGTAACAATTCGGGACCACCCAAAATGCAAAACCAGCGGACCGTGAACCACGATTGATCTTCATATTGGGCCAAAGGGCTCGAGCCTCTCGACAGACCTCGACCAAATTTCGTCACCAGCTAATACAATTCAGAAGTTTTTAGGGTAAACTTCTGGCCCTCGAATCAGGCGGGGTAAGAGGAGGTGCTTCCGTTGCCCCCATCCATTTTAAACCCCTCCGCGTTCATGCCATGTTCGACCTCGGCGGATCACCATCACCTTTTTGAGCAAAATGAGCCGAAATCTTTTCAAGCAGAATTATCCATCTGGTTTGAAACGGAACGGGTATCCTTCCCTGTCCTCCCCGACCTACGAGGATCGCCAGTGCGTCTTCGCTCCAGAGCAGACCCTGCGAATAGCCACCGAACGAAAACACATTTTGGTCCATCTCGATGAAGATCAAAATTGGGCGGTAACTATTCGGGACCACGTGTTACAATTCGCCCCCCCTATGTGAAACTAGCTTCATTCTTTTCAGCGTTTTTCTATCCATGAGTATCATCCACCGCCCCAACTTGGCTCTGGCCAAGATCCGCCAGAATCAAACTGTTCATGCCTACGTGCTGGGTAACTTTGTTTCACCGCGCCACGTAGACTTTGTCTGTCAAAGCGGAGTCTTTGATGTGCTGTGGTTCGACTTGGAACATTTCGACATTTCCACCGACACCCTAGCGACGATGAATCTGGTAGCCAAATCCTGGCCCATCACCTCCATCGCTCGAGCCTACATCGACAACTACCAAACCGCGGCAAGGCTGCTGGAAACGGGCATTGGCGGATTGATGTGCTCCATGGTGGATACCTCCGAAGCCGCCCGAAAAATTGTGAACTGGACCAAATTCAATAATCCCACCCCTGGTCCGGATGAAACCACGGGCCAGCGGGGGTGGAACGGTGGTGGGATCGATGCACGCTACGGGGCGTTTCCGGCCCTGGACTACATCGCACATCAGAATCGGGAAACTATCGTGTTGGCTCAGATAGAAACTCCTCTGGGTTTGGAAAATGCACAGGACATTGCAAATGTGCCCGGAGTGGATGCTTTGTTTTTCGGACCAGGAGACTTTGCCCACCGCATCGGCAAACCCGGACAGATTGGGGACCCGAAAGTGCGTGCCGCCATGGCCACGGTGGCGAAGGCTGCGGCTAAGGCCGGAAAATGGTGGGGGACCGTCGCCCCGACCCGCGAACTTTACCTACAGGCGAAGGATCTGGGGGCCCGTCTCATTTCTCCCGGCGGAGACGTGAAGGTCATGACTTTAGGGCTTAAGCAACTTACTCAAACCATCACCGGAGAATCCGCCCAACCCACGGTCGCGCCAGCGCGGGATCCAGCGGTAAAAGAGGGACGCTAAGTCGCAGTCCTTGAATGGTTTTAAAATCGTGAGAACCCAATCACAACAGATGCGGGCCGATGTGGTGATAGTCGGAGGAGGCGTAGGCGGTTGTGCTGCAGCGCTGACGCTGGCCGACACCGGACATCGTGTCATCATGACAGAGGAATTTTCGTGGATCGGCGGACAATTTACGTCCCAAGCCGTGCCACCGGACGAACATGGCTGGATCGAAAAATTTGGCTGCACG
>CAXBOL010000157.1:0-8424 GCA_963977295.1 uncultured Opitutaceae bacterium | reverse complement strand
GCCGTTGGTCCAGGGTTCGATGGCGGCCCGCCGTGAGCGATCGTAGCCCAATTCCATGAACACCACTCGGCGGTATTGGGTGGCCGCATAGGCGAGCACCTCGCGGCGGATCCGTTGCCAGGATTGGTCGAGTTCGGCGCGGGTGGGCATCCGCTCATGTTTGACCATGGGAAAGTAGGCGGAGAGGGAAATAACATCGAGCGCGTCCCAGAATTTGACGCGTTTGTAGTTGGGCCAGTTGGCGGCATAGGTCAGGGCTGCGTCGGTTTCGGCGCGGACGGCGGCGATGATCTGGCGCCACTCGCGTTCGCGGCCGTCGAGCATTTGGTCGAGTTCGGAACCGACGGTGAAGCCATCCGCGTCACGACAGAAGCGGGCGAGTTGGGTGATCCAGGCTTGGTAGTCGCGAAAAAACACGTCTTGTTGCGCCTTCGTTTCGAAGGAAATGTCGCCCCGCCAATCCCAACCGGCGCGCCACGGTGCGATGTGTGGGGTGATGCAGATTTTGAGGCCGAGTCGGTGCGCTTCAGCGATGGGGCGGGTGAGCCACTGCGGTGCCTCGCCATCGGCAGTCATGCCACGACCGAAGCGGATGGTGCCGTCACGTTGCACGGAGCCGTAGGGGTGAATCTGGATCCAATTGGCACCGAGGGCCTTCACCTCCTGCAGGGCTTCCACCATTTCATCACTGCCCCATTCGCGACCAAAGGTTTGGCACGAAATGACGATTCCGCGGATAGGCTCCTCGGAGTCTTGTGTCGGCTGATCGTGTTCCGCTCGCATCCCCGCAGCCAAAACCAGCGCGAATAGGAGAGGGAGCAAACGAGTCATGAGTGGATTATTTTTTTTCGGGAATGGCTAACGATGCGGCAACGGAGGTGGCGAGGGTCAGCGCGATTACGGCTAGCGAGACGCCCACGGAGATATGGAGGTAACCGGAAATGAGCATTTTTACACCGATGAAAGAAAGCACGAAGGCCAGACCGAAGTTGAGGAAGCGGAACATCCCCATCACGCCGTTGAGCGCGAAGTAAAGGGAGCGCAGCCCGAGGATCGCAAAAATATTGGAGGTGAACACGATGAACGGCAGATCGCTGATCGCCAACACGGCGGGAATCGAATCGAGGGCAAAGGCCACGTCCGTGGTTTCGATCACCAGCAGCACGACGAACAGCGGCGTCGCGGCGCGGACGCCGTTGAGGGTCGTGAAGAAATTCCGGCCATCGTAGTTTGGACTCACGGGGTAAAACTTGCGCAGGAGACGCACCGCGAAGTTGGTCTCGGGGTCGAACTCATCCTTTTGCGGCAGGGCGAGTTTAATGCCGGTGACCAATAAAAACGCGCCGAAAACGTAGATCAGCCAATGGAACCGCGCCAGCAGGCTGACTCCCGCCAAGATGAAGACAAAGCGCATCGCCGCCGCTCCCACGATGCCCCAGAAGAGCACGCGGTGCTGATGGAGTTTGGGGACCTTGAAAAACGTGAAGATGACGATAAAAACAAAGACGTTATCCACGCTGAGTGCGATTTCCACGACGTAAGCCGTCACCCATTCAAGGCCGCGTTGCGGTCCCTGCCACCACCAGACGACGGCGGCAAAACCCATGGCCAAAGTGAACCAGACGACACACCACGTAAGCGCTTCCTTGAGTTTAATTTCGTGGGATTTCCGCCGAAATACCCCGAGATCCAGCGCGAGCATCGCGACGATGAATAGGAGGAAGGCACCCCAGGCCCAAAGAGGAAGTGTCGACATAACGAGCGCACATTGGCTGCGCTGGAACCGGATCCGCAAGTCGCTAGTCAATATTACCGTGACGGAGCCCGCCACTTGACCCCATGTTCAGACGCCGTTCAGTAGTGTTTTCCGTCATATCCGTTATCATGTCCTTACCGCGCTTCTTTCTTTTGACCGTGTCCGCCCTGGGGGTGGTCGGGTCGAGTCTGGACGCTCAAGTCCCCCGCTCACCCTTCATGCGGCCCACGGCTTCGTCGCAAGCAGTCGAGCAAGCGGCGCCGGTGGAAAACGCCGAGTTTCAATTTTGCGGCACGTTTGGTGACGGGGCGGAAAAACGATTCTTGATCTACAACAAGACGATGAATCGTTCCACTTGGTTGAAGATAGGAGAGGAAGGGCCAGACGGACTTTTCGTGGACAACTACAGTTTCGACAATGCCAGCGTCGTCGTGAGGCAGGGAAATCAGACCCTTAACCTAGCCCTCCAAGCTGCGACCATCACGCCGGGCGCGGCCCGGTCCGCGGCTCCCGTGCAGTTGGCCGGCAATAGCAATGATTTGGTGACGACGGTGCGGGCAAACCCCACCCCGGCCGACGAACGTCAGCGTCTGGAGGCCGTTGCGGCCGAAGTGCGCCGCCGCCGCGCCCTCCGTCAAAATGCTGCCTCGGGGCAGGCGGTGAGCCCGCCGACTCCCGGTCAGGCGACGCCCTAAGGGCGGTGGTGTAGTGCTTCCATTGTTACGTGGTAAATTGCCGGCGGCCTGCAGCCGGGCAGGCTTACCGGGCGTCAAGCCTGTTTTCTCTCTCTAAAAATACCGAATTTACCTCTGAAAAACGTATTGCTTTCGCTTAGGCCGGGTTTAGACCCGAGTCCGATATGGCAAAACGCAAACCCAACGCAGCATTCATGAAACCGGTAACACCCGACGCAGCTCTCGCAGCTATCGTTGGATCAAAGCCGCTCCCCCGCACTGAGCTCACCAAGAAGCTCTGGGTCTACATCAAGAAGAACAATCTTCAGGACCCCAAGAAGAAGACCGTGATCGTCGCCGACGCCGCCCTCAAGGCGGTCTTCGATGGCAAGAAATCGGTCAGCATGTTCGAGATGACGAAACTCGTCTCGGGTCATGTGACCAAATAAGCTTCTTAAGCCCCCCCGATACTTGTTTCTTTTCGAAACGCCGTGGTTCGCCACGGCGTTTTTTTTGGCGAAAATTACCGCTTACGCCTCTGCTGCGGGATTCCTAAGTCAATGGAATCTAGTGACTAATAATTAATCGTTGAGTGCGGCGGTGATGCGCCGAGAGGCGTGGCGGAGGACTTCGAGCCGAGCCCAGCGCTTGTTGTTGGCGGCCACCAGATGCCACGGAGCCACCGGGGTATCGGTCAATGCCAGCATGTCGCCGATCGCGGTATTGTAGGCGTTCCATTGGGCGCGGTTGCGCCAATCTTCATCGTTGATCTTGTGCTGTTTATAGGGAGTGACTTCGCGAGATTTGAAGCGGAGGAGCTGTTCTTCTTTCGAAACCTGCAGCCAATACTTGATGACGATGGTGCCGTGTTCGACGAGCTGTTCTTCGAAATCGTTGATCTCGTCGTAAGCTCGGCGCCATTCGTGCGGATGACAAAATCCCTCAATCCGCTCGACTAAAACGCGACCATACCAAGATCGGTCGAAAATAGTTACGAGGCCGTCGCGAGGAATTTGGCGCCAAAAACGCCACATATAGTGGTGGGCTTTTTCCTCATCGGTCGGTTTGGCGACCGGCACGACCCGGAAATCACGAGCGTCGATCGCGCTGGTCAAGCGCCGAATCGCGCCGCCTTTGCCGGCCGCGTCCTGACCCTCGAAAACGAAAACCACGGATCGTTTGGCGGAGGCGGCCCGACGGATTGCCCCGTTGAGTCGGCCGAGCCATTTCTCGCGTTTAAGTTCGTAGGCCTTGGAAGAGAGTTTGTGATCGAGCTCCAACTCCAGCAGGCGCTGACGGCCCTCGGGGTGCAAGGCGATGACCCGTTTGGGTTTCTGCGGGGCCGGGGGCGATACGATCTCGGGTTTTCGGCAATGTGCCTTGAAGCAGTCGATGAGGGTTTGGCCGAAAGCCAGGTTGCGAGACTTGGGCTCCATCGCCTCGAGCCGATGCCAGCGGGCACCGGGGCGATCGGTCTCAGCGATGATGTGTTCGGCGGTGCGAGCCAGACGCGGGTAGATGCGATGAGCACGGAGTTGCTCGGGGGTAACGCGCCACGCGGTTTCCGGATTGGCGGTGAGAAACCGCAGGCGTCGGCCTTGCTCGGCTTTGGTGAGGTGGAACCAGACCTTGACGACCAGAGTGCCGTTGTCGGAGAGCACGCGTTCAAAGTGCCGAATGCGGCGGAGTTCGTGGTCGAGCTCGGCAAGGTCCTTCTTGCTCTTGGCTTCTTCGCGCAACGTTTCGGTATACCACGATCCCACGAAGATACCGATACGCCCTCGGGCCGGCAGTCCGCGCCAGAAGCGCCACATGAACGGGCGTTCCTGTTCTTCGTCTGACGGACGATGGACGGAGATGGTCTCTACACCGCGCGGGTCGAGCCAGCCCATCAGGGTATTGATTGCATCACCGCGACCTGCGCCGTCGACGCCAGCCAGAATGAGCACGACTTTGAACGGTAGTTTCTTCAACTCGACCTGCAGTTGCACGAGTTCCGCCCGGATGCGGAAAAGTTCTTCCTCGTATTCTTTTTTGGAAAGTTTCTCCGCTGCATCCCGAACTTTGGCCATGGGGCGGAGCTTGCGATCCTGCCCGCGATTGTCGAGACCCGGCGTCCGCCAATTGTGCGGATGCACTCGACGCAATTCGCTTGGAGGAGTGGGGTTCGGCGCTAGCTTGGGCGGCTCGTGTCCTCCCTCCCTCGCTCTCCGCTCCATGGCCGTGCCATATTGATGCTGTTGATCACCAATGCATTTTGGGGACTGAGCTTTCCGTTGATGAAAGCGGCGGGGCAATTGACTGCACGCACCACGCCGGAGGCCTCGACGTGGTTTTTTACCAGCATGATGCTGATGCCCCGATTCGTATTGGCGGCGGCAGTGCTCGCGTTGACGTTGGGGCGTGGCTTGCTTACGATCAGTGCCAGCGAGTGGAAGCAGGGTGTGATGTTGGGCTTGTTCGCGGTCGGGGGAATGGTGTTACAGGCCGATGGTTTGCAGTTTACCGAGGCGTCGACCTCGGCGTTTCTCTCCCAGTTTTATGCCATCTTGATTCCGCTGTGGCTGGCGTGGCGGCGGCGGGAAAATCCAGGGGGGTTGGTCTGGGTTTGCACCGTGTTGGTCCTGATTGGCGGAGGGGTGCTGGGGCAGTTTGATTGGCAGGCGATGCGGCTCGGGCGAGGGGAGAGCGAGACACTGATCGCCTCGGTCTTTTTCATGGGGCAGATCCTGACACTGGCACGTCCTGAATTTGCGCTCAATCGGGTGATCCCGATCACCTTCGTGATGTTTGCCGTGCAAGCGGTGTCGTTTGGCGGCATGGCGTTGTTTACGGCGCCGATCCCGAGTGCGGTCATGGCCGCGGTATCGATCCCAGCTTGGTGGGGATTTACGCTGGGGCTAACGGTCTTTTGCACGCTGGGTTCATTTCTGCTGATGAACAAATGGCAGCGCCACATCCCGGCCACGGAAGCGGGCCTGTTGTATTGCGTGGAACCTATCTTTAGCTCCGCGTTTTCGCTGGTGCTGCCGGGGCTGTTCTCGGCGTGGGCATTAATCTCCTACGCGAATGAAACACTGACGCCGCACATGTTGATTGGCGGGGGGGTGATCACGATTGCGAATGTGTTGCTGCAACTGCGACCGGGACCGAAGGAATCGCCGGGGACTGGCTGATTGAGTGGTGAGGGACGATTAGGGCAGGTCAGCGTTGGAACCGACCGTCGCGCAGAAACGCCTCGATCTGATCAATTACCGGGCGACGGTATTGGATCCACGTGTGGGAGTGGGGCATCACCAAGTGGTCAGTCATGCCGTCGAGTTTGGTTTCACTGACCCGCACTTTGCCATCACCGGGACCGCCCGTCCAAAACGCGAGCACGGGGTTGATGGGCCGATTTCCGGCCAGAATACCCAGTTCTGGTCCACTGCGCCAGGGCGGGAGTTGACGGGGGAAGGAGTCCGGTCGGGTGCTGAGTTTTTGGCCATTGATACCGGTGGCCAATTTGAAGGCCCGCCAGTCTCCGATGCGATCGACCAGCGAAGAGCCCTGATTGGGTGGTGCCAGCATCACGACGCGGCCCAGATTGGGCGGCACGCCGGCCGCACGCAAATACCCGCGGAGGATGATACCACCCATCGAGTGGGTGACGAAATACAAGGGCGGTGCATTGGGTCCGAGGGTGACGTCATGCTCGGCGAGCTGGGCGGGAAGCCACACGGAGGCCAGTTCTTCGAGGGGCACACGCAGCGAGTTGTAGCCGAGATTGGTGACGTCGTAGCCTTCGCGGATGAGCGAGCGTTCGATCCTTTGCAGGGACCATCGACCGAGGCCGAGGCCGTGGATCAAAACGACTTGAGTGGGAGGCGGTGAAGACATGGCCGGCGAGGTGATCGCGACGGAAAACGCCCAGCAGGCGAGAAAAATGAGACGCACGGGGCCAATCCCTAATTGAGAGGGTTGCGGAGGCGCGAGATCAATGATTGGTGCTTGGTTATTGGCCGATTGGGACTACGCTCCAGTGGTAACTTAACTAGGAGGTTAAAATGTCCGTCATTAGAGTTCATTTAGAGACCGGAGAGCGAAACGTAATCCAGCGGTTCGCGAAGGCTCTCAAGGTATCGCCGGAGGACGTGGTTTACACGGCCCTCGACCGCCTTATGTCAGAAACCGACAATCCCGTCGTGCGACAAGCCATCGTGGAAAGTAAAGCGGCTCGCCGAGGTAATCTGCCATTGTGGGCAGACTCCGAACGTTCGGTTCACGCCTACGAAGGGCAGTCCGACGATCAACCCGAGGAACGACTACAGTTCTGATTGAGATCCCTGTATGCGCGCTAAGTGCCCCGTCCGGTTTGGTTGGACCACCCGGAAGGGGTGGCTTTGGGACCGAAGCCGGAACTGAGTGAGTTGCGGATAATCCCGATCCTTGATGGGACGGCCGATCCTTGAGTTTTTCCGTTCGCACGAACGCGATGCGGACCACGAAGGCGTGGTGGTTTGGATCGGAAAAATAGGTCGCCCGACATCGGGTGGGCCCATTTGGCATATCGAGGTTTTACGTGGTTATGGAGGGTTCGGGCGGTGGGGTTTTGGTCATGAAAAAGGCCATGGCGACTCCCATCAGCGACGGTGCCGCGATCATGGCGGCGATGGCCCAGAGTCCGGAGTCCGAGTTAACACGGACGAGGCAAAAGGCGAGAGCGGCGATACAGATGGACGTGATGCCGCAACAGATGGCGATACCGATCAGGGGATGAAGAGGAGAGGGTTTGGAAGATTGAGTCATTTTGGTAGTGGCTGGAGGTGGAACGGTGCGCTGCGGACGCGCGGGTTATTTTGAGTTTCATCCATAAGAGCCACGAATGGACCATTCGGTGACAGAATTTCCCCTAAAAGATCACGACCTGCCGGCGGGGCAAAGGCCCCCAGCGTTTCCAGCCTCATTGCCGTAGTGGTGGCCACGTCGCAGTGGTAGCCGGTCAGCGTGGAGTAGGGCTGCCGCTTACCGGCACGCCGCAGTGGAGTGGGGCGGCAACTCTTCAATCAAACCAAGCCGAGCGGACTGGGTTCATCGGGCTGCCGCCATTTGTCCGTCCCTAAACTCGAATCGCCTCCGACTGCCTTTTTCGCCCCAAGATTCAGTTCAAAATTAATAAGTAACGCCCTGACCCCATGGAAGCGCCGCCCTGACCCCATGGAAGCGCCGCGACAAACGCGAGATGCCTCCCGCTCCCATCGGATAGGACAGGCCTTTAAGAACGACCTGTCCGTGGAGTGAACATCAAAACCACACCTCGCTCAATTGGCCGTTCTCGAGTTCGTTCGCGTAGCTGAGGTAGTAGTTGCGGTTGGGTGCATTGTATTCCCGGTTCGCCAAGCCGCGCAGTGCCTCGATCTTGACCTCGCGGGCGCGTTGCAGGTCGCCGCCTTCGAGCCACTTCAGATGATCCGCCAACTCGAGCGCCCATTGGTAGTCTCCTTGCTGCAAGGACTCTTCCATCTGCGCCGTCAGGTTACGAGTGCCCTTCGCTAGTGCTGCGATTCTTTGCGCTTTGAGCTTGGGTTCCCACGGATTCAACGTGGCTGGATTCCCGTCGAACCAGCCCAGCAGACCGACATAGATCGCGCGCACCGCATGCGGCACGGTACCGTAGAATTCGACGAGATACGGTTTGTCGCGCAGGTTCGCGGGGAGGGTGACTTCGTGCGCCAATTGATCCGGGCCCTTGCCGGCGTTGATCCCCGCTATGGTCTGGTCATACACGCTGCGAATGGCCGCGCTATAGTCTGCCAGTGCGGTGGTTGCCGCGGCTTGGCCTTGAATCGGCAGCGTATGGCCCGGCACCACGTAGTTCGGTTGGAACGCCGCCATCTTCGCAACGCTTTCGGACCAGTTGAGGACATCGCGGTAGGCCGTGCCGCGAATGGCGTAGAGGTTGGGGAAGGAGCTGTAGAAGTTGTCGCCGGCGAACAGGACCTTCTCTTTGGGCAG
>CAXBOL010000156.1:0-8445 GCA_963977295.1 uncultured Opitutaceae bacterium | reverse complement strand
ATTGATGGGAGTGGAGGTCGGGGTCATAGTCGTAATGATGTTGAGAGATTAGTTGGTTTTATTTTAGCGGTCGGAGGTGGAAACGCCGCCGATGTTGAAGTCGACGTCAGAGAGCTGCATGATGGCAGTGCGAGTGATGAATTTGTTGGCCTCAATGAGCGTGCGACTATCCATCGGATGGAGGATCGGTTGTTGGGTTCGCTTGCCGATGAGCTCTTCCAAATCGTTGAACGATTGGACGAACATGCCGTCAGGCAGCCGAATCTGAACTCCTTCGCCAATGACGCGGCACTGACAGGCCAAGCGGGAGTGCTGAACTGCCCCAGTGATTAGACTCAGGGTGCGTTTTTCCCGGTCATTCATCGGTGATAGCGATTCACCACCCTTTTCGACAAAGACGTGGCAGGTCGCGCAAATGCCTTGGCCGCCGCAGGCCATCATGACGTTGCATTGTTTAGCGAGGAGGGTATCGAGCACCCGGGTTTGGGTGGCGACCGAGACACGCTCGTTGAGGGGTTGAAGCAGGATTTCTTTCATTGGGAGGAAGTGAGGACGCGGCGGAGAGTGCGGGGGAGGGCCTTGATGAGGTGTTTGGCCCAGCCTGAAACAAGATGGGAGTTGGAGTGGATAAAGAGGATTTGGCCCCCGATTCGACGAGTTTGGAGAAACCAGTCATTGGTCTGGGAGTGGCTCTGTTCGGTCGTCAGATCGGCTTCATCACCTAAGTAGATACGAGGAACTCCAGGCGCAGCCCACACGAGTGGCTGCAGGTCTTTAACTCGTAAGGAAACTGGGGCGGGACGACGCATGGCCGCGTGCAAGGCCAGCGTGAAGAATTGACTTTCGCGGCCCACCAATTGGCGGAATCGGGTGGGCCCGATCAGGGGCACTCGCACCAACTCATCCAGTGAACTGAAGAATTTCTCCGAGGCGCGGAATTCGATGACTTTTTGCGCCACCCGCGGACCGAATCCGGGGAAGGCCTGGAGGTCTTCGACGTTGCGTTCATTCAGGGCCAGAAGCAGTTCATGCTCGTTAAGCCCGGTGGTGGTCTGACGATTGAGCAACACTTCTGGATCGGCCGCGGGGTCACCGGATTCCAAGACGAGTTCGGGATCGAGATTTGTGGTCGGCGCGGCGGATTCAGCCGTGGCTGTGGCGGACCCCATGGGATGCCAAAGCGGCCGAAGTTGACGTCGGGGCAGATGTGATTTCACTTGGGGCCATTGCAGACCTTCGCGTGGGCGATGGGACGTGATGTTCATGGCAATCAGGCGGCGAAAGATTTAAGTCCTGCAGCCACCGCGGAAGGCATTTGGGCAGCGGGGATTTTCGCCGTCAGTTCGGCCGAAAGTTGGGCCACGGTGGTTTCGGTGGCATCAGGCATACTCTGATGCAACCAGGCTCGCAGCAGCTGAGTCTCGATGTCACTGAGTCGCCCAGTATGCGCGGCGAGGCCCGCAGCGAGGGTGGCGCGCCAAAGTGCGGTCGCGAGTTCTTCCGCCCCTGGTCCGGTCACGGTGCGACTCAACTTTTTGAATACATTGAGTGAGGCTTTGGACTCGGCCAACTCCTGCTGCAAATCGGAACCCACGTTAGCGAAAGTAGGTCGAGGCAACTGCTCAGTATAAGCGGTCTTCATCGCGGGGACGAGTTCCTGTAACTCGTAGAATATGACCCCGTCCAACGAGTCGAAGAGCGTGTCGACATGGTGAAGCACGGAATCGAACACTTCTGCATCGCCGACCTTTTCAATGGCCGTGTGCCGGAATCCTGCGCAGCGCAGCGAATCGCCGCTGAACACGCCCGTGGCCGGGGCGGCGCCGCTGGCCAACAAGGTAGAGATAACTCCTCGGGTGATTTTCTCGGTGGAGAGTTGGTTCGAAAACAAGGTGCTGTTGGGGGAAAACGATGACTGGCAAATGCCTCGGAGCTCCGGAAATTGACCAGCGGACTCGATGAAAAGTTGAGCCAGGCCGTCGAGTAGAGGGCGCGTGATTGTGTTGGTTTGGCCAACGTGACTTCGTTGCCAGTCCGCGAAGACCTCGCGCCACGTCTCGGCGGGGTAGTCCACATAAGGCACGACACACTCGATCAGAAAACGGCAACTGTTAAGGGCCGCCACCGACATTGACTGAGTGCGCAGTTGGCGAATCAGGAAGTCGTTGAAGAGTTGAAGATCACGGGCGCATTTCCCTTGGGCGACGTCGTCACCCGCACCTGAAGGGGCGGCGGCGGCCAAACGAGGACCGGCCGCAGAGGCCCAACTGGATTCCAACTGCGTGGCCAAAGTTTCTTGAACAATCAAGGTGATACCACCCAGAGCAAAGGCCGAGAGATCCTCGCCGGCCGTATCTTTGCGACGGGTGGCTTCGCTGGAAATGCAGCCCAGGGTGCGGATCAATACCTCGGGGCCAGCGATCTGGTTCCAGTCTCGGAGAAAATCGCGCATCTGGGTCCAAGCAGCCCCATGGTTGCCGAGTTGGTTCAACGCGACCGGTGACTGGGTGAGGAATGTTTCGAGCGATTCGGAGAAGGACTTCGCGCCTGGATTGGTGAGTTGGTTGATCAGTTTGACCCAGCGCGGCCGTTCCATCGTCGTGGGGAACGCGGCGGCAGCTTGGGTAGCGCGGTTGTGATTTGGGTGCACGTCGACCTCGCGGGACTCCCGGAAGAACACTATCGGTAAATCGGTAATGCCGAGCGATTCCTTGTAGACCTCATGCAGGATTGGAAAAACACGATCCAACTCGTCAGTAGTTAGGGCGGACTGCAGGGCAGCGTGAAGCGCTTGCAGGTTCGATTCAAAGAGTTGTTTGGGTCGGTTGACGATGTAGGCCGCCACGACGGAATTCCACCATGACGCCAATTTTTCCGTGGGATCATCGACCCCGGACAAAAGGATACGGCCGGTCTGTAGCAGCGTCAGGGAGTTATCGCGGGCACACAAATTGGTGCCACGTTCGCCAACGGTTTTTTGGTATTCGGGCAATCGCGCCATCACATGTTTGGCCGTATGCATCCCAATGCGTTCATGGTGCCGGATCAGTTTGAGCGCGGCCGTCATGCGAGGCAGAGCTTCGGCGATCCGTTGAGCTGCCTCGGTGAGGGCGGATCCAAGCTTTGGAGCCGAACTTTCGATCAAATCCTGCCATGATAACACGAAGCGGTCGCCGGGCAGCTGCTGCAAGTGCGTGGCCACCTCTTGGGTGAACCAGTAGAGGACATTGGTCACCGCCTGTTGGGGACGAGCGGCGCGGTGCTCAAGCGCTATCCGTTGGAGCAGGAATCCCATGTCGCGCTGGCAGCGGGCTCGTGAATTTTCGTCGCTCGCGAGTGCACGGGTGGGTTTCCAGACTGCGGCGGTGGCCCGAGAGGATTTCAAGCTGTATTGTCCCACTTCAGTCACTGTTTCGGCGAGTTTCCTCAGTTGGGTTCGCGCCGGGAGTAGCGCGGTATTCGAACCGACTTTTGACAAAGCTTGCATGATGGCTTCGGCGAGGGTTTCGGCTTGGGACCAAGGTGCGGCGGTAGGATCGCATCCGTAGTCGAGAACTAGAATATTGCGAACTACGGCGGTCGTGATTCCGGCATCCAGGGTGCCGTTGCCGAGTAGCGTGCTCTGGCGAATAAGTGCCAGAGCCAAGCCGGCGAGGCGTCGGGCATCGGTGGCGTTGGCCAGAGCTTGATTGATTTCGGTTTCCAGAACCGGACCCAGCTCCTGCAGGGTGGCGGCGGTTTTTTCGATTTTTCGAAGCCAAGACAGCGCGTCGTCCCACCAGTCGATCTGGTATTGCTCGAGCTTCAGTCGAAGGGCTTCGCGCAGTCCTTTCACGGTGCCATCCAGCGCGGGGGTGTTGGCTTTGACCGCGGTGACGATGGCTTCGAACTGCAGCAGGCTGGTGGTGTGACTCGCCAGGGAGGAGAGTGGTGCGGAGGTGAGAAGGATGTGCAGTCCGATGAGACTCAAAAGCTCGGGTTGAAGCGGCTTCTCCCCTTGATGTGCTTTGGCCATGAGCAAGTGCAGGGTGGAGAAACGTGGGAGTGCTTCGACTAATACATGAACCACGTCATCAAGCCCGAGGTCATTCAACTCGGCGGCGCTGTTGAGCGCCTGCAACATGAGTTGCCACGCTTCGGTGCTCGCAAGATGTCGCCCGATGATAAGACGAAAGAATGAATCCAAGGCGGAGATTTGGGCAGTAGTGGGATTGGCCAACGCTGCGGCGGACCATTCCTTGAAAAATGCCGCGAGCGCCTTACGCAGGCTGGAGAAGTCCAGGTCGGCTTCCAGTCGGTCCCCTTTGCCATACACGGCTTCGACTTGACCAACGATTCGGCCCGCGATTTCGGTGTTTTGCTCGGCGATGGCGGAGAGTTTCGTGCGATGACAAAGCAAGCGCCGGGACCGTTCCAAGTGTTGCCACACCGTCGCGTAGTCGGCATCGGGAAGTTGAGGTTCGTAGTGATGCAGAAGGTCGGCAATGAGTGAACCGTTGATCAGTTCATTGGCTTGGCCATTTTGATGTAGCTCGATGAGCGTCTTGGTCCAAGCAGGCGTCAGTTGACGGACGGAGGAGGCGTCTTCTAGGGCGACCAGCCAGAGTTGAGCGAACGAGCGCGCTGCGTCGTGGGTCAGGGTCTCAGTATCGACGGATTTTAACCGACTTGCCAGCAGGCTGAGTCGGGAACGCACCAAGGGTTGGGCGTCGCGCGAAGGATTGAAAAATTGGGTAATGGTCGACATGATAGTGAAAAATTAAGCGGCTCGTGCGGGGGTGGCGAAAGCGTGGCTGATCATGGAAATGACGGAGTCCCAAGCGCTCCCGCTGAGTTCATCGAATACGGCGGTGTTGAGTCTGAAGACCAGGTTGGCTTCGCCAATGATGGCGTCTTGGATGGCAGCATCGATGGGCAGTTGGTCCAGTGCTCGGCGGAATTGGATTTTGAACGCGGCGTGATCTTCGATTTCAGGAAACTCGTAGAAGGCGATGCCCTGGCCGGCTGGGAGATCCAGCGATTGCACCAGAATTTTTTTGAGAATCTGTCCGCCCGACAAGTCACCGAGATAGCGCGTGTAGGCATGAGCGACGAGGAGGGCAGGCTCGTGTTGAGCGATTTCACGAACACGGTCGGCGTAAGCCCGGGCCGCACCGGAAGCTCGGATGCCAAGGGACCAGCTGGAGCCGGCAAAGAAAGCCAGATCTTGTTCGAGCGCGGGAAGCCGAAGCAGCTCGGAAAAGTAGACCTGCTGGACGATGGGGTGATCGGACGCAGTCATCACGTCTTCCATTGCGGCGTAAACGTGGTGGTAGTCGGTGAGGAGTTGCCGGTAGTTGGACGGATCGATTACTCCGCGCAAAAAACCGCGAATGAATCCGGCTCGTTCCGCCATGCTGTGGGCCTTACGGGTGGATTCGCGGAGTCGCTTTGAAAAGGGCAGGGGTTGAGATCTCATGGTGAATATGGACGGGGTCGGGGACTTAGGGAGAGTTGGAGTCGGATGTATCGGACAGAAATTCGGAGAGACGTTTGCTGAAGTCATACGAGCCCGGTGATTTGCGCTGGATTGCTCGTTTTCCAGTGGTCTGTGCCGAAGGGCGGGGTGAGGTAGTTCCAGAAATTGCGACCTCGAGTTCCTCGGGGGTCAGTGTTTGAGGCAGGTAGCTCGCAACTCCCTTGGGTTTGGGCGGCGAGGACTCCTCTCGAGGCTGGCTTGTTTCCTCGTGATCGGGTTCAGTTTCGTCTGCGAAATCGGTGGAGGGAAGTTCGCTGGGCGCAAGCGACGGCGATGCGGCGGATGATTCGGTCTTCGCGGCATTGATGGCGGCAAACAACTCCGCGATGGTCGGTGCGATTCCGGTTTCAATGAGCTCCGCAGCGTTGGCGAGTGCGTCTTCATCGATCTCTCGCTGGGCAGTGAAGTGGGCCGCCGTAAGCATCACTCGACGAAGTTCGTAGTAGTCTCCGGGCCATGATTTCTGGCGTAACCAGTTTGCTGCCCGCTTGGTGAGTTGGAGTTTACCTTGGAAGCTCCCGGTTCGCGGAGACGTTTCCAGAATGTGCCGGGCGAGCGGAACAATGTCGTCCGCGATGTCTTGCAAGCAGGGAACGCTCACGCCGATCGAACCAATCCGACAATATAAGGTTTCATCGAACGATCCGTCCTCGAGTTGATCGTTCAACGTGGAGTCAGAGGTGAGGACGAATCGAACTCGATGGTTAAACGATTGAAAGCGGCCTTCAAACCCCACTACTTGGCGCAGCAGTTCCTGACCTTCGGAGTCCAACGAATCGACGTGGCGGATGACCACGGTGGCTTTGAATTCCGAGATCAAGGCGTGTGCCATCATTTCCAGCAACCGGTCAGCTTCCAAAGGCTCGTCGGGATACACCAGAACGGGACCGTCAGAAAATTCGGAGCACGCAGTGAAATCTTTGACGAAGTCGGCGTAGGGGGACCCGGGCTGGCCGCTTAGGAGTAAGGTAGAGCGGAAGTTTCTGACCTTCCAAAGGCGATGGGTGAATTCGATGAAGAGTTTAGTGGCCGCGGGAAATCGTGGAGTCAGGTAGGCCACCTTCGTGGGATCAGGTGGCACGCTGCCTGTGGTGATCGCGGGAGGGGCCAGCTCGATCTCTGGAAGCTCCAGCTCGAATTTTGATTCGAAATTTTGCGAAGGAGTCTGCCGCACGAGTTCTTTGGTCCGACGCATTAACTCCGAAGGGTCGGCGGGCTTGGTAAAGATGCCGGCTATGCCAAGGTGACTGATGCGGACGGCGTCTTTAAGTTCGAGACTGCCGGTGACAAAAATCGCGGGGGTATTGTTGCCATACTTGCGGTCCGCTTCGAGTAACTCGATCCCCGATTTACCGGGAAGCTGTTGATCCAGCAGGAGCATCGAAAAACTTTGGGTCGCCAAGTCGGCCAAGGCGGCATCGCCATTGCTGTGTGCCACGACTTCATAGCCGGACTTTTCGAACAGCAGCACCAACATCTCCCTCGAGGTGTCGGAATCCTCAACGATGAGAATTGGTGCGAGTTGTTCGGTCATAGCAGTAAGGAGGAAGGAATCGAAAGTCGGAGCACGACGTTGGTGCAGGAGTGAGGCAGGTGGCGGAGGGAAGGTTCTAAAGTTTTACTAGTTTAGCCGTTATTCATTCGCTTCATATCCCCGTATGATACTCATTCATCGAGCCCTTCGAATGCGCACTGCCACTAAGCCCAAACATACCTAGTTCCGTTAACTGATACCTGCATGCACGCCCTTGTCGTTGATGATGACCCTATTTACAGGAGTCTTATCTCATTTGTATTTAAGGAATTAACCGAAATTGATCGGTTTTCGGCGGCGAGTAGTGTGGCCGAAGCACTGGAAATCGCAGCGAAGGAGAAACCGGATTTCTGTGCGCTAGATTGGATGTTGGCGGATGGAGAAGGGATTGAATTGGGGCGCCGGATTTTAGCGCTCCAGCCGCATACGAAGCTGACCTTATTGACCGCGTTCCCGTCGCGGGAATTGCCGCGAGAACTGGTGGCGGCCGGGTTTTCTGGATACGTCGACAAAACGGCTTCGGTCGAGCGAGTGAAGGAGGCGTTTCAAGAAGTGATCCGCGGGGGAATGTTTTTCGCCAGCACGGTAGCGCCATGGAATCAACCGGTGACGCCGTCGTTCGAACCCGACCGAATTTCGAATGTGCCCCGGGATCGGTTGACGCCACGGGAGTTGGAAATCGTCGCTCTGGTGGCCAATGGGCAGATGTCCAAAGAAATTGCGTTTCGTCTCGGGCTAAGTGCGCGGACCGTGGACAAGCACCGGGCCAATATTTTACGCAAAGTGGGTGTCAATGATGTGGCTTCGCTCACCCGTTGGTGCATGCGGGTCGGTATCCTTAGCGAGTAGCAGTCGGTTCGTGCGTCCGCTTGACGGCTTCGGGCGGGCTGATTGCTCTGGCGGGGATGGGTAAAGCTGAAGCGCCCAAGATAATTTTCTCCATGATCCGCGTTTCGAAGAAAATCGAACGCAAGGAAATCCTCCGGGATGTGTCGTTGTCGTTTTACCACGGCGCGAAAATCGGGGTGCTGGGGTTAAACGGGTCCGGGAAATCGTCGCTCATGCGAATTCTAGCGGGGCGCGATACGGAAATTGAGGGCAAAGTGCATTTTGAACCCGGCTACACGGTCGGGTTGCTGGAGCAGGAACCGCGGCTCACGGCCGGCGCAACGGTGCGTGGCTGTGTGGAAGAAGGGGTGAAGGCGCTGAGTGATTTGGTCGCGGCCTACGATGCGACTTGGGACGAAATCGCCGAGGCTGAGGATGACGCGGCGCGCGAGGCCATCATGGAGCGGCAAGGGAATTTGCAGGAGAAGATCGATGCACTCGACGCGTGGGATCTCGCGCCTCAGGTCGAGATGGCGATGGATGCGCTGCGTTGTCCTCCTCCGGA
>CAXBOL010000155.1:0-8454 GCA_963977295.1 uncultured Opitutaceae bacterium | reverse complement strand
CGGAATACCGGGCGATATTGAAATTGAATCACGCACGGCAGGCACTACGGCGGACTTGGGAGGGGCGGTGATTAATTTGCGGGAACTTTACGCTCAGCAGACCAGTTCGGACGGGTCTCCCGCCATCGAATTTGAACTGCCCTTTGAGGCTGAAGAATGGGCGCCGGGACGGGTCTACAATTGGAGATTGGAAAGTCCGACTTCGGTGAGCGATCCGCCCAATCGCACCCTAATATTCGATGCCAGTTCGCGCACGAGTTATTGGCGGGAGCGGCCAGGGGTGGCTTTGGATGGACCGGACAGACCGGACAACTCGAGCGAACTTCGTTTTGCCGGTAGTGACGATTGGGTCTTGGTGGTGGAACTTCAGAGAGAAAATGGCGAGGTGCTGTCGCGATACACCTTGCCGCCATTCGCTGCCGTGGACTCAAGTTGGGTCGATGCCAGTTCGACCATTCCTGACTTTGGGGTGCACGTGCGGCTTAACGACCGGTCAGATGTTCAGGATGCGGATGGTGCCTCGGATTGGATGCGAGTTTATGGCCAGCGAGGTCTCCGCCGATCCGACTATGACGAGTCATTTTGGGCCCCGCTGATCGACTTCGAGTCGGCCTCGTATGGCGAGAGTTTTGCGGGACCCAATTCCGCGGTGGAGGCGCGGCAATTGTTCAATCGAGATCCGGTGGATCGTTCGGCCACCAGCTATTTCCAACCCGGTTACAACAGCGATGTGGCCTTGTTCGAGTTGCCGAAACAGGAGTGGCTTTCGGTCGGCGCGTTGCAGCACTTGGTGTTTCCCGATGAGCCGTTGTTCAACGTCGGTAACTCTTGGAGTCGACGGAATGATTGGTTCGATCGCTATTTTTTTTCCACGTTGCCTGATTTGACGCAAACCAGTGCGGTGTTGCCCAATCAGAATCTCCGCCGCGTTCCGACGGAAACTCCGCTGACGGACGCGGTGTTGCGGAGTGATCCTGAATCGGTGGCCCAATCGCTGTGGATCGACGGGGCCTTCAATCTTAACAGTGTGCGGGCGAAGGCATGGGGGGCGATGCTCGCCGGTATGGCCGGAGGTGGATTGCCGAGCGCATTGTCCTACACGACCCACGACCGAATCTCGGGAGAGGTGATCGGCGAAGCGGAGATTGAGCTCCGGCACCCGTTTGCTCGATTTTCCCAGTCAGCCGGGGAGATGTTCGAAATCAGTCCCAATCCGGATAATTTTCAGGCGGTGCTGCGAACCTATCGCCAAGGAATAAAGACGCTGACGGCGAGCCAGCTGGAGGGTCTCGCTGGGCGCATTGCCGCCAATGTGCAGCGCCGGATCAGTGCCTCCGGTCCCTTCCGCAGTGTGGAGGAATTCTTGGCGCCTGACGCCGCTCTCTATGGCGGGGGCAATCTTTTGGAGTATTCCGTCGACGAATACGATGCCTCGGTGGCCGCGGGAGAACGAATTAACTGGGACCACGCCTTCCCGGAGGCTTCGATCAAAATTGATCGCGGCGCGCCCATGTGTCTGACCTCGGCCGATCTCATGACGGGATTGGCCCCGCTGTTGACGGTGAGATCAGACACGTTTTTGGTGCGAGCCTACGGTGAGACGGTCGATCCGGTGCCGGAGTCAGGGTTTGCAAATTCGACGCCGGTGGCCCGGGCGTGGTTGGAGGCAGTGGTGCAGCGCTTCCCCGAAGGGGTGGACGCAACCGACTTCATTCAATCTGGCAGCGATGATTGGCGACAAATGATCACCGACCCCAAATTCGGACGACGATTTCGGGTGATTTCGTTTCGTTGGCTGACGGAGGAAGATTTATGACCATGCGCAAAAGAACACTAGGGGCTTTCGTCGCCATCCTTGCGGCGCTGGGAGTCGTGGCGGGCAGGGCCCAATCGGGTGCGGTGCCTCAACTCGATTTTGAATTTACCGTGATGGCGACGGATCGCGTGCCGGATCTGGCGTTTGTCCAGTTGAAGCCGGAAGCACGGAGCAAGGTTCGGCCGGTCGCAGCGGACTTTGACATCATTCCGTTGCGTGCCAATTCGCAGGGGCGCAGTGATGTTTATCGCTTCCAAGGTCCGGCTCCACTGCGGTTGGTGAGAACCGCGGGGAGCGCCGAGACTTTGAAAGTGGAAAAGGTGATTGGAACTTGGACCGGTCCTACCTGGAAGGACCGCAGTCTCATCGTCTTGATGCCAAAAACGGACGGGGACGTCGCCGTGCACGCGTTCGACGATGGGCCGGCGGCGCATGGGGTGAGACAAGTGCGAATGCTGAATCTGAGTGGGATGCCAGTGGCTGGAGTGGTGGGGGGCACTTCTTATCGAGTGGGCGCAGACATCGCCATGAGCCCGACGCTATCCGCCGCAGGCACGACCAAAATCGGAGTTTCGTTTGAGCGCTTCGGCAAAGCGGTAGTGGCCTTTGATCAAAGTGTGAACGTCAGTGACAACGAACGTCTCTTGCTCGTCTTTTTGCCGCCGTTTCGCCCCGGGGCAGATGTGCGCACACGCTTGGTTCGCGACCAAGTGCGCGTGGCGATGGCGACCGAATGAACGGTCACGTGACGTCGTCATTTGACGCGATCCTGCCGGACGGGCAACGTGAGCGCATGAAATTGACCGATTACCGCGCGTTTGGACGAACTGGAGTGCAGGTCAGTCCTTTGACTTTGGGGTGCATGATGTTTGGCCTGCGCACCGATCTGGCGGACTCCTGTCGCATCATTGATCGTGCCATCGAGGCCGGGATCAATATTTTGGATACGGCTAATGTTTACTCGCGGGGCCGCAGCGAGGAGTTCACCGGCGAGGCCTTGTCGCGCAACGGCAAACGGGATCAAATTTTCCTTTGCACCAAGGTCCACGGCACGATGGATGACGTCGACCCGAATATGCAGGGCAATTCGCGTCGTCATATCATTCAACAATGCGAAGCCAGTCTGCGGCGGTTGAAAACGGACTACATCGATCTCTACCAGATTCACCGTCCGCGGCCGAAAATTGCCATCGATGAAACTCTGCGAGCGTTGGACGACCTCGTGCGCTCGGGCAAGGTGCGTTACACGGGCACCACGACGTTTGCGGCGTGGCAGGTGGTGGACGCGCTGTGGTGCAGCAAGGAGCTCGGCCTGCACCGTTTTGTGTCCGAACAGCCGCCCTACAATTTATTGGATCGACGCATCGAACGGGAGTTGGTTCCGGTCGCGCAAACCTACGGACTGGCGATGATCCCGTGGAGCCCTCTCGGGGGAGGATTGCTCACCGGAAAATACCATCGCGGGGAGGCGCCGCCGGCAGACACCCGCTACGCGAACCCCAACCCGATGCAAGCGAGTCGTTATGTGGAACGAATTTACGATGTAATTGAGCCGCTGGAGCAGTTGGCCGCAGACAAAGGCGTCCCGTTGGCGCAATTGGCCCTCGCTTGGACCGTGCAACAGCCGGGGATCACCAGCCCGATTATCGGCCCCCGCACGCTGGAACAATTGGAAGACAACTTAGCCTCGTTGGCAGTGAAGTTTACGGCCGATGAGCTGGCGCGAATCGACGAAATCAGTCCGCCTGGAACACACGTTTCCCCCTTCTACGCGGCAAATTGGGGCCCAAGCGAATATCGTTGGTAGGGCATTTCAGTCAGGCGTCGGATCGGTGGGGTATCCGCTGAGTGCCCGATGTCCGGATTCGCGAACGGTTGAGGCTTGAACCCATTCCCCTCCCGAACATTACAGACGCGGTAAGATGCCTACTGCTGCCTCGAAAACTGACACGATAGTGCGACGTTCGTTCATCGTCATGATCGCGCTATTGGGGGTTTGCGCGACCGTAATATTTATTCCGTTGATGGGCACGACGGACGTCGACGAATTTTGGGTGAAGTGGACTCAAAAAACCCTCGAATACGGTTTGAGGGAGGGCTATGCGCAGGCGAATACGGACTACCCTCCTGGTTCGTTTATTTTATTGTTCTTAATCGCCAAGGTTTCTACGGCGATGGGGGCAAGCCTCTTCCTCGGTCTTAAAACTGCATTAGCTGCGACCACGGTGTTAAGCGCGGCCTTGATCGGTTGGTGGAGCCGAAACCCCCTAATCGGCATCGCGACTTTGTTTGCGCTATTGTTGAACACCGTCGCTCAGGCTTACCTCGATGTGTTTCTCCTACCGTTTGTTTTGGCGGGAATGTGGTTATTGGAACGCGGTCGGATGGGCTGGGCGGCATTCATGTTTACCGCGGCGCTATCCATCAAGTGGCAACCCGCCCTGATCGCTATCTTTGTCGTGATTTACGCCTGCGATTTGTTCCGACACGGCAGTGTAACTGGTCAAAAACGGGTCCAATCTCTGGTTCTTTTGGGGGTCGGGGCATTGCCGGTTGTGGCGGTGTGTTTAGTCGCGGTTTCACCCCAGGAAATTATTTATTCGTTCAATCGTGCGACCGGCCATGCCGCACTGAGTTATCAGGGTTTAAACCCCCTTTGGGTGTTACAATATTTCCAATATCAAAGTGCCGGGTTGGTGGGGTCCGGAACAGAGTTCTACTATCAATCTTTGGACCCTGGTTTGCTCGTAATCGCCAAACGCATATTTTTCGTCGTCTACTTTGGGGTCGTAGGACTGTTCGCGTGGCGAGGTCGCGGGTTTAGGAGCCTGCTTTGGTTTTCTCTTACGGGCTACCTCACTTACTGCGTGCTAAACGTGGGGGTTCACGAGAACCATTATTTTTGGGCTATGATATTGGCGATATTCATTGCTGCCCGCAGTTCGACTTCGGCTGTCCCCATGACCGTCTTCATCGCGCTTTCGGCCAATTTGAATCTTTACCTGTTTTACGGCCAGGATGGACGGTCCCCGTTTATTTCACCGGCATCTGGTCCCGCGACCATGATGGCCACCGTGGTTCTATCGTTGCTCAATCTAGGCTGCCTTATTATCTGCGTGCTTCGTTGTGCACTTCACGATTTCCGGTCTGATGCTGAGCCAAGTGCCTCTCGCCCCGTGGTCGCGTCTTAGAGGGGTGATCGGGCGGACGGATTGATTTTAGGCCGTCGAATGGTCAGGGTCGTTTGCCTCTTTGGACTGTTGCAGTCGATTCGCGTCGGCTTTGAGCGTGGCTTGCCGGTCGAGTAGGGGCGCTTTCAAATCAGCGCCAGGGGTCTCGGAGAGTTGGGCGTCAATTTGGGAAAGTTGATCCTTGATGATTTGCAATTGACGTTCCCGCTCCTCGGCCAGATCCGCTTTATCGAAGGCAAGGTTTTCGGCCAATTTTTCAGGCGAAGAGGCTTCCGGGGCGCCCTGGAAAACCGGAATTAACTTACGATCCTCCGGGATGCGGCGCTGATTCATGATCGCGGGGGAGGCGATTTCGACTCCTGCCTCGTGTAGAGTATCCAGTATCGCTCGGTTTAAATTTGATCGGGTCGTGATCAGGCTTTTGACGTCGGTCAACAGCCCGGCAGCGCGGTAAGTGATCGCATAGTCTCCCAGCGTCAGAATTTGAACAAAAGGGTCGACTAAACCGCTGGCCGTCGCGGCCTTGATGAGGAGTTTTTCGATACGACCATGGTGTTCGTCGTAACCAAGCGAAAGACTCACCGAAACGATGGTGCCGGAGGCGCGCACGGTTTTGACTGGATTCGTGATCAGGTAGGTATTTGGGAGGGCGATCAGATCGCGGTGCTCGGTTTGGATTTCGGTGTCGAGCAATCCGCGTTCAGAAATTCGACCGAAGTGTTGGTCAACCTCAATGAAGTCGCCCATGCGAAAGGGCTTGGTCACTCGCAGCATGATCCCGGCAGTCAGGTTCGCGACGATCGTGGTGGACGAAAAAGCGATCAAGCCGGAGAAAATGAGACCGATGATGCCCAGGAGATTGTTCCGGTAACCATCGCTAATGGGGAGCGATAGGATCACGGCAATCAGCACGATCAGCGTCAGTAACAACATGATCAATTGGCGAGAAAATGCCCGCTCTTGTCCCATCTCAGGGTGCCGACCGATCAGGAGTCGGTGCGAAACCCGTAGCACCAAGCCTCCGATTCCGACGGCCAGTAGCGGAGGCACGAACGAGACAAGCAGCGAGGTGATTTCGGCCGATAACATGAAACCAGTTTGCCTAGGTCCGGATAAGAAACCACCTTAATTCAGCCATTCAGCGTGGGTTAAACTGGCGGTGATTGACCCCCGTCGAACTGTTGATCACATCAAACGGATGGATCATCCGAATTCCTCATCCATCGACCCGGAAGCGACCCAACTCTGTCGATTTTTCAAAGATGATGGTCCGGCGGCGCTGGGGTTGGTGGAGCGACAGCTGAATGCGATTCACATGCGAGCCCAAGTGGTGATCGGATTCGCGGCGGTTGCGGTGACCACCACAGGGTTTTCCGGTCGGTTGATCGCCGGGACCAATCTCGTTGCCCAAGTAAGTATCATCTCGGGGTTGGCTATTATTCTGGCGTCGTGCCTCACAATATTTTTGCGCGTATTGTCGGTGGAGTGGGTGATCAGCCGCTCACTAAGCGGAGATCTCGAGCAGTCATTGTCGAGGGTTTTGAAAAGTCGCAACCGGAAGACCAAAGCCTATCGAGCAGGGAGCGCCGGGGTGTTTATCGGGCTGACCGTCTACGCCGTCGCCATCACAATCATGCTCCTGAACCCTGAGCCGCTAACGGTGCCAGTTCGGTAGTCGAGTCGGCTTGAACTTGAAAATTACGTGGAAGCACCGCTCCTGCGCCTGGCGCCGAACAATTTTTTGGTCGGTTCAATCACCGCGAGGGCTTTCAGGAGGCCCGAGGTAACTCGGAAGAATACCTGCCGCGGGATCGCGCCAGGTGGTGGGATTACCGAGAATGAGACGCTGGAATACGACGCCCGGCGTGACTCGCCAGACCTTGATGGTGTGACGACCGGGAGTGCTCAAGGTAACCTTGGTGCGCACTTTGGTTACTCCTTCACCGACGGCCTGTTCCCAAGTTTGCAGGGTTTTCCAAGTATCCACTTTTAGCATCTGAGGGGCGCTGTCATCGATGGAAACTGCGAAGCGCAGGCCTTCGCCGCTTTGATAGTTGAGCGAAGGAGCGAGGTGAAGTTCGAGATTCAGTTCCCCGCTCGAGCGGGTGAAAATATCGTATTCCAAACGGGCACTGTCTCCGCCAGGGACAGCGTTTGCGGCGCGGACCGGATAGGAGGCGACGCCACCAAGCGTGCGACCGTAACCCTCTAAGACCTGCCACGATGCCATGCTGGAGTTGATCGCACGGGTAAAATTCCCAATCAGCTTCGATTTTGAGGCGGACTTGGTCGTAAATGGTGCCCGAAGTTGGGGTGATTTTCAGACCGGGATTTGGGGACGTAACCCGGAACGAAAGTGGAGCATCGCCGCGACTAAAGAGTTCCACCCAAGTCGAGGACTGGTCATAAACCGCGATAGCGGGAGTTTGCGGAGGAGGCAGTCCCCAACGCGGATAGGCAAAGGGGCTACCGTCGACGGCCAACCCAACCGCATGGCCAGACATGGGGCGTGCTTCAGCGAGAGCGGGCATCACTTCGGCGGGTGGCGTCTGCCAGTAAGTGTAGCCGAATTTGATTTCGTCCATCATGTGGTTCCACTTGCCGTCAAGCAGCGTGTGATACTGTCGCTTCAGTTCGGCATCCTGTTCAAACATGCTCTTGGCGTGAGCGGCGGCGACGTTGGCCGCGAGCGCGCGGCCTTGCTCCGCGTAGAGCTGGTTCTTCCCCGCGGCAATGTGGACCTCGCGCACGGTGGCACTCGCTTTCACCGGATAAAGCACCAGTTGGAAGAACGCAGCCCGTGCGTCCTCCGAAAGTTGCGCATCGAGCGCCTCGGCTTCCGCCACCAACTTCCGCCATTGTGCAAGGATGCGTTCGGCTTCGTCGTAATTGGTGAGACTATAGGTGTCGGTCGACATCATTTCCGGGGTGCGGTGACGGTTAAGTTTGGTATAGCCATCAATCAACGTAGCGATGGTCGCAGCGTGTTCGGCTCCGAACTCGCGGGCGGCCCACGTAGTGGTGTAGTTGTGCATGGTTTCATACGTCATGCCGGCCGGGTCCCATGCCATGGTCAGGAAAAACTCGATGGGGAATTCCATGGGCTTCAAGTCACCCACGTTAACGATCCAGATGCGGTTGGCCTGATGTTCGTAGGCCAGGTGCATCTGCTCCCAGACCTTGGAAATGGGCTGCACATTGATCCATTTGTAGTTACGCGGACCGCCTACGTAGTCGAAATGGTAATACACGCCAGCCCCGCCGCTGCGGTTCATTTCTTCCGGGGTGGGGAGACGGCGGATATTCCCCCAGTTGTCATCGCACCAGAGCAGGATCACGTCATCGGGCACCCGCATGCCGGCCTCGTAGTAGTCCTGGACTTCTTTGTAGAGGGCCCAGAGTTGAGGAATTTGTTCCGGTGATTGCCCGAGGGTTTCCTCGAGGATC
>CAXBOL010000154.1:0-8464 GCA_963977295.1 uncultured Opitutaceae bacterium | reverse complement strand
TTCGTCCCCAACTCATGGCAGAAATTCGAACTCCCAGTTTAGAGTCGCTCGGTGTTTTCTCTGCGGAATCTTTCCGGCTCAAACCAATGAAAACTGTTTCGGTGCGTAGTCGGTAGACGGAGCCTTTCGTGTTTCCCGCCCTGCGGGATGGTTAAAAACAAACCAGTCCATACTGCTTCTCTGCCGGGTTCATCGCGTGAAAGCACGCATCCCCCTCTCCTTCGTGGGTTTTCCTACTGCATGGTTACGGCTAAATCTTCGTCCGGTTATCGCTCTTAAAATGAGCGTGTTTCCGATTTTGCGCGAGTTGTCGCTGCGACGCCAAGAGGGCTGCATCCTGCCGAATCTTCGGCGCATCGCCCCCCGCTTCGAGGGCGTCGGCCTCCGACGCCGCAGCAAAAAGTAACAACAATTCGGCCTTGGCCGCCAGACGATGTGCAGGAAATCCCGCATGCTGAAAAAGCCAACGCCACGTCGAAGCCGAAATTAAGGATCCAGAGCTCAAGCCGCCAATTGAGCCGAGCCCAGCGGCGTTGGCGAGATTTCCTTGAAAACGAAACGCTGGACCGGACCCAGTTCTCGTTCTCGCCACCAAGCCATTCGGCCTCTCCCCATTGATTTTTTCCGATCCACCGCTAGCCTCCGATACCGCAACCTTCGCGACCATGCCTGAAATAAACACCATCCTCGGGATCAGCAATTTGGCCTGCGCCCTTTTGGCCGCTGGTCTATCGACGCCCTTGGTCCTCGGACGCATTAAAATGAACGACGTTTACGGCGTCAGGTTCGCCAAAGCCCAAGAGTCTCCAGAAAACTGGGACAAACTCAATCGTTTGGGCGGTAAACACATGCTGTTCTGGTCCGGCATTGTCGCAATTGCCGGGGCGACTTGTTTCTTCCTTCCTCCTCTCAACCAAGCACTGGCCATCTGCTTTGGCCTCGCGCCGTGCTTACTTTCCGTCGGTTGCCTCCAAACTTACTTTCACTCCCGCCGACTTTGAGAAAACCCGTTTTGACCCAACTTTTCGCCACCCCTCCACTCATCGCATGAAACGTTGGGCCGTATTTCTTATCTCAGGTGTGACCTGCAACGTGATCGGGATCGCTTTTCGCCTGCGCGACCACGACGCCCTCGCCTACACCTTCGTCGTGCTCGGCATCCTTCTCGTCATCGCATCGTCCATCTCTCATTTGCGCTCCACCAAAGACGACTCCACGTCAGACCCCAAAGGGTAGCCGCTCTCCGAGCCGCCGTCGCCTGACCCGTCCCCTGACGGAACCACTCAACCCACTCCCGCTACCACTGGTCCACTCGGACTAGTAACTGAGATCAGGTCTCCCTTATTTAAAACCATGCTAAGCTCACTTCTTCGTCCCTGCGTCATCCTCTTAATCGCGATAAACGCCAGTCTCACCGGCTTCGCATCCGACGGGCCGCGCCCCGACCTCCCTCCCCGGGTAATTGCCCCGACCGACAAAGCCGAATTTCGCCGTTTTACCCTCGATAACGGCCTCAAGGTGTTGCTCGTCTCCGACGCCAACTTCAACAAATCCAGCGCCGCCCTCGCCGTCGGAATCGGCCAGATCGATGACCCGTTCGAACACGCCGGGCTCGCGCACTTTCTCGAACACATGCTATTTCTAGGCACCGAGAAATACCCCGAAGTCAAAGACTACGCCACCTACATCAACACCAATGGCGGCTACAATAACGCCTACACTTCGACCGATCTGACCAACTACCAATTTGAGATCCGTCACGAGGCCCTGGAAGGCGCCCTTGATCGATTCTCCCAGTTCTTCATCGCTCCCCTTTTCAACCCCGACTTCACCGAACGCGAGGTCAACGCCGTCAACAACGAAGCCATGCGCCATGTGCAAAACGACCTTCGTCGCATGCTCAATGTGCGGCGCGAAATCTACGCTCCCGAGGCCGGCGAATCCAAATTCTCCACCGGCAACCTGCAGACGCTCGCCAACGCCAACGCCGACATCGTGCGCGCTTTCTACGAGTCCAACTACAGTGCCGATCGCATGGCCCTCGCCATCGCCAGCAACGCCTCGCTCGATCAACTCGAAACCTACGCCCGCCACTACTTCAGCCCGATTCCCAACCGTTCGCTTCCCACCATTGAGCGCGAGCCGATTTTCCTCCCGCGCAAGGCCGCCTTGCGTCTCGCCACCATCGAACCGATCAAAGAAATCCGTCAATTGTGGCTCGAATTCGTCATCCCGCCTACCCGGCCCAACTTCGCCAGCAAACCCGACGAACTATTACTCTCCTTGATCAACTATTCCGGTCCCGGTGGACTCGTCCAATCCCTCAAGGATGCCGATCTCGCTACCACCGTCGGCGGCTTCACTTGGACCCGCACCACCGGCTACGAATCCCTCTTCCTATCCGCTGACCTTACCCCTCATGGCGCCGCCCACGTGCAACAGGTCATGGAGATGTTTTTCGCTTATCTTGACCATCTGCGGAAGTCTCCCTTCCCGGCCGACTTCTATGCCGACCAAGCCCGTATCGCGTCGTTGAAAGAGTCCTATGAGGATCGCGGCGAAGGGGCGGCCCTCGCCACCGAACTCGCCAACAACGCCCTCTACTATCCCCTCCCTATCGCCGAGCGCGCCCCCAAGGTCTGGGGGGCCCCCAACGAGTCAACCTACCGCGAACTCCTCAACGCACTCACCCCCGACAACATGCTCGCGACCTTTCAAGCCAAGGGCGTGCCGACCGATCGCACCGAGGAAATCTACGAATCCGCCTACGCCTACACCGAAACCGCCGGCGACGCCTACGACCGCCTCGTCAATCCCCCGGCCGTTCCAGGCTTCGCCCTGCCCGCGGCCAATCCCTTCATCCCCGGGGAAACCAATCTGGTCGCCGAGCGCCCGCTCCAGCTGATCGACGAACCTGGTCTCCAACTCTTCTACGCCCAGGACGTCGAATTTGAACGCCCCCAGACCACGCTCAAATTCCGCTTTGTTCCTGCTCGAGCGCAGGCCACTGCTGAGACGGACCTGTTACTGCGCTTCTACGAAACCTTACTGAAGGACGCCATTGAGCCCGCCATTGGCGACGCCCAAATCGCCGGCATCGACTACTCCCTCAGCGTCGGGATCGAAGGCATCACCGTCACCGCTTCCGGGTTCGGTGATTCTCCCGTCCGCTTTGCTCGCTACGTAGCGAAACAGATGCTCACCTTCGACGTGACGCCCGCCCGGTTCGCTTCCCTGAGTGAATACGTGGTCCGCAACCTTAAGAGCTACGATCAAACCGAAGCCTACCAGCTGGCTCGCGATCGTTATACAGCCACCACCCGTGAGTTCTACTTTCTCCCGAACCACTCCCTCGAGCGCGCCGCTTCCGTATCGTGGGCCGACGTCAAAAAGGCCGCCCACACCTTCCTCACCAACGGACAACTGCAAGTGCTGGTGCACGGTCACCTCACCCCCGAAGCAGCCAACCAAGCCGCCCGGGATATCAGTGAAACGCTCGGAGCAAAACCCATCCCCGCCCACCAGCTTGTGCGACGCAATTATCTCTCCCTCGACACCGGCACGACCGTTTATGACACCGCCGAAATCGAAGGGGTAAATTCCGCGTTTTGGAACGTCTACTTCATTGCCGACGACGCTCCAGCCACCCGGGCCGCCACGGAAATCATCGGCAGCTTCATGCGCACCCCTTATTCTGAAGAGCTTCGCACCAAACAACAACTCGGCTACATCGTCGGCGCCGGGAGCGGATCGTCCCGCGGCATGAGCCTGATCTTCGCGGTGATTCAATCCAGTGCCTACGCTCCGGATGAACTAAACAGTCGCTCCAACGCCTATCTCTCCACCATGCCCGATCTTCTTGCCAACCTACCCGCCGAGCAATGGGCCACGCTCGTCGCCGGCGCAAAATCTGTGCTGGAAGAAAAACCCAAGAGCATCGCCGAGAAGGCCAACCAAATGTTCTCCCTCGGTTACGACTACGACGGAGATTGGGAACGCACGCAAGAGACTCTGGCCGCCCTGGAAAACATAACCCAAGCCGATACCGCCGCCCTCTTCGCCTCCGCGATCGATCCTCAAACCGGCCGACGCCTGATGACCCTCGTCTCAAGCAAGAAACACACGCCCAGCGCCGAATCCCAGAGCTTCGAGAACCGCGAAGACTGGAAGAAAACCCAGACCTACCAGTAGTCGGCCCATCCACCTCTCCTTCCTCCGCCGCCGAGCCCTCCCTCTCGGCGGCTTTTTGCGTCCCAGCCCCACCACCTCCGGTTTTCGTGATTAACCTGTCCCTACTATGTTACCTACTATGTTAGGGTCTAGCTAATAACCTGTCCCTACTGGAACTGAAACACCAAATGTAGCATAACCAGTTATTCTTAAATACTTTGTGACCTCATCAACTTTGTGACTTTGCGTTAAAAACAGTCTGATTTGACTTTGCTGCTAGCTGTCGGGACTAAATTCTAGGTTAGCCGGTTGACCCGCCAGATGGTCGCGATCAGCGCCAGCACCCCTCCCAGCAGGAGCCACGATACGCCCACGGCCCCCCATTGTTGCACCAACCAGCCTGAGCCCGCCGGCACCACGGCCCCACCAACATACGCCGCACTGGTTTGCCGACCGATCATCGTCTGCACCGCCGAGGGCGCGAATCGCCGCGGCACTTCATGCATCATACCGGGATAAATCGGAGCGAACCCGGCCCCGACCAAAAGCACGGCCAATCCCCCGACCCACCCTGGCCCCGGCAACAACCAAAGCCCGGCGCCCACCAACGCGACCAGCGCACCTCCACTCACAACCCGCCGATTACCCCACCGCTCCACCACGAAACCCGTCAGCACCCGGCCCAGCGCAATCGAACCAAAATAGGCACCTCCCCAAAACCCGGCGCCACCCAGCGTCGCTCCTCGCGTTTCCACCAGACTCGTTGCGATCCACAATCCAAACGTAATTTCGACCCCGACATACAACGTAAAAACCAGTGCCGACAACACCCCGGCTTCCGAATTAGCCCCCATCACCGGCTCGTCCCCATCCATGGCTTCACTCCCGGGGGCCTGAATCTTCCGCACCGGCAACTCTCGCCACCATCCCAGCGTGACGGCAAATACCGCCACGAAGCTAAGCTGAATTGCCGCAATCCACCAATACCCAGATCGCCACCCCTCTACCGAGCCCAAACAACTCGCCACCACCAGTGGTCCCAGCGTCGCCCCGAGACCCCAAAACGCGTGCAGCCAGTTCATGTGCCTCGCCTCATAGTGCTTGGCCACATACCCGTTAAGCCCTGCATCCACCGCGCCCGCACCGAGGCCCAGCGGCACCGCCGCCACCACCAACCAACTCAGGTTTTGCGCCTGGCCGATCAAGGCCAATCCCACCGCCGTCAGCAAGCAACTGATCATCACCATCGGCCCCACCCCGAGGATTCGCTCCATCCCCCCACTGGCAAAACTCGACCCCGCCGCCAACAGCGTCACAAACAACAACAACGGCCCCGCCAACCCTATCGGCAGCGCGAGCGTTTGATGCATCTGAGGCCACGCCACGCCCAAGGTGCCATCCGGCAATCCCAGACTCAAAAATCCGAGGTAGATCACCCCCAACAATCCGCGCTTCGCCCCCCGACTCATGACCCCGTTCTCTCCAATGCCACCGACGCACCGGCCTGAATTCGACTGCGCCAAGCGGCCGCCAGAAACGCGATCGTTTCCCTCGTCTCGATACCCGCAACCGGCAATTCGGCCCCATGAAAGCACGCCAGCACTTCCCGTAGCAGCGCGGCATATCGCGCCCTGAGCGTATCCGTGACTTCCATCTGCACCGTCCGGCCCTGCCGACTGAAGTGGCCCCAAAATTCACCTTCTTGATCATGCGCCGCCGTAATCACTCCCCGCCGCCCATCAGCCCATTGTCCTGTTAATGTCTCCGTCGCGCCCTGTTGAATACACGACACCGACACGCATCCCACCCCCATGGCAGCGTAAAGCAGTTCAATGTGGTGCATGCCGTAAAACGCCCAACCGTGCAGCCCGTCAAACAGCGGCCATGGTCCTCCCACGGTCGCGTCTTCGCAGCGCCCGCCCAACTCCCCCAGCGCCCTCTTTAAGCCGGCGGCAAAACGCCACGACGACGCCGACCAAATTCGAGTGCGCTTCGCCGCCGCCAATCGCTGCATCCGATCAACTTCCACCACACTCAAGGCCAGCGGTTTGTCGATGAACACCGGCTTACCTGCCGCCACCACCGCATCGAGCTGCTCGGGGTGCACCCGACCATCAACCGACAATATCATCACAGCATCCACCTCGGCCACCACCGCCTCAATGGTCGCCGCAATACGAACGCCAAACTCATCTCTCATCTGCGCGGTAAATCCTTCGACCCGTTGGTAGCTCAAAGCCCAATCCGCTGATCCGCCCGGATACGCCGCGACGACCCGCGCTCCTGGCACGTGCCACGGAGAAGCGGGATCATGCCACAGCTTCGCAAACTCCACCCCGTGGCTCGAATCCAGTCCAATGATCCCAATCTTAAGTTCCACCGCCATGGTGAATCGATTTACGCCAGTCCCTCCCTCAACGCCAACCCTTATACCAAGAGCTTGAACTATTAGGAATTTGGCGTGGTCGGGACGCGAAGGAGAACGCAGTGCGGTGCTTTAGGCCGCACTGGCTGGTTGACCTCGGTTTAGGAGTGCGGTCCCGTTGAGCGGGAACCGCACTAAGCCCTCAGCCTCGCCTACGACACCTTTCCAAGGCAGCGGTCCCCTCCCACCGGCGTCCCGTTTGGCGGGACTATTGGCGGACAAGGCGATCCATCCCTACCTCAATACAAAGTGTGATCAGAGTCTAATTCCTAAAGGACGTTGATAGTAGTCACGTCGAGCAGGCACAAAAAACGCGCGAGCCTCTTTCTGACTCGCGCGTAAAATTTGGTCTAAAGACTAAGCTCCAGCCTGATGTCCGGCCGCCATCACGGCGTCCAGCTTCGCAATCATCCGAGCCAAAATTTCCGGATATTGCGCGGCCAGATCATGCCGCTCCGCCGGATCTTCCGGGAGGTAAAACAATTGATACCGCGGCACCGGATTGTTCGCCAACTCTTCTTCGACCACCGTGTTGCGGGCAGACTTACGATCCTGACGGATCAACTTCCAATCGCCTACGCGCAGGCCGAAATTTCCGGCGCCACCGTTATCCTGCTGCACCAAGTATTCCCGACCTTTGGCTCCTTCCACGCCCAGGAGTGCGCCGGAAACATCCATGCTATCCGGCACCGCCTGATCCGGCACATTGACTCCAGCCAAGGCCGCCACGCTGGCAGCGATATCCATCGTGCTCACCATCTCGCCCGAGATCGCTGGCTTGATCTTGCCCGGCCACCACGTGATGAACGGCGTGCGCGTTCCGCCTTCGTAAACACTGTATTTTCCGCCGGTGAAGGGTCCGGCCGCACGATGCGAACCGACCATCTCCAAGGCACCATCTTCGTAACCATCGTCCATCACCGGACCGTTGTCGGAGCAGAAAATAATCATGGTGTTCTCGGCAATGCCGAGCCGCTCCAGGGTCTTGCGAATCTCACCTACGGTCCAGTCCAACTCTACAATCGCATCGCCACGAAAACCCATTTCGGACGCTCCTTGGAAGCGCTCATGCGGCATGCGCGGAACATGCAAATCGTGCGAGGCGTAGAAGAGGAAAAACGGACCGTCTTTGTTCTTTTCGATCCACGCGTTGGACTTCTCGACCCATTTATCGCCGAGGTCTTCGTCCCGGAATCGAGCGGCGTGACCACCAGTGTAAAAGCCGATGCGGCTGATCCCATTGTGAATCGTCGAATTGTGCCCGTGCGACCAATTCATTTTCAACGTATCCCGATGGGTAATACCTGTCGGCTGCCCGTCTGGGTTGTCATTGCCCACCCACAGGGGATCCTTCGGATCGAGGTTCAGCACTTTACTTTCCGTCACGTAAACCTGCGGCACCCGATCGTTGGTGGTCGGCAGCAAGAAATGGTAATCAAAACCGATCTCCGCCGGACCCGGTCGCAGTTGGCCGTTCCAGTCCGGCCCATTGGGGCCACCCAAGCCCAAGTGCCATTTGCCGACCACCGCCGTAGCATAACCCGCCCGCTTCAGCAGCGAAGCGATAGTCTCGGTGCCACCCGGAATAATTGCCGGCCCATTGGGCGGCGCGATCCCGGTGCCTTTACGCCGAAACGCATACTCACCGGTCAAAAACGAATAACGGGTCGGCGTGCAGGTTGAGGCCGTGCAATATCCACTGGTAAACCGCACCCCTTCCTTGGCCAATTGGTCGATATGCGGCGTCTGCACGCGTCGCGCCCCGTAAACCGACAGGTCTCCGTAGCCCATGTCGTCGGCCATGATCACAATAATATTCGGGCGTTCGGCCGCGCTAAGGGTAGCAGCCAAACCTATCAGGAGGAGTAA
>CAXBOL010000153.1:0-8481 GCA_963977295.1 uncultured Opitutaceae bacterium | reverse complement strand
TATAGTAGCTTGGCTCGCCACCGGAAAAATAACAGCCAACTCATCACCTTCGGATTCCGCGGGGATTTCGAAGAATGGTTTGACCACAGCGAAGTCAGTGAATCGACCTTAGCGATAGTTCGCCCCTTGATCTATTCCCGGGGCAATGCCCTGCAGTTCTCGGACCTGTCCCTAATTATCAACGACATCCCCACCATGAGGGAACGATTAGCCTTGGTCCGTGCCCTCGCGCGCACTCGGACGCAAATGGCCCGGATCCGCATCTTCCCTAACTCGGATCATCTCAGCATCGCCAAGTATTGGTCGACCGGTCGCGACCCATCGCGCATCGAATCTCTGCTCAACTCGGTGCCCCGACTGGAGGAAGGTTATGCGCTCGATATCATCCACTTGCTCCCCAATTTCGCCCGTCGGTTACTTTACACCTACCCCCTCCTGGACTCCCCGGGACAGGTTTCAGTCCGTGACTGCCATTGGACGTCCCTAAATTTCACCAAGCCGGAAATTGATAATTCGCTCGCTGATATGACCGAGGTCCAACGCCAATATCAGCAGGGATACTATCACACCACCGAGACACCACAATTCGGTGATATTCTCCTGTTCGTCGAACCCAACGGCACCGTCTTGCATTCCTGCGTGCAAATAGCCGATACGCTCGTTTTCACCAAAAATGGCACCTCGCTGGCCAATCCCTGGATTCTAATGCAGCTTCCCGATGTGCTGGCCCTCTACCCCTCCGAGGCCGGAGTCGACTCTTTGCGTTAAAATTTAAATCACAACATCAACAATCTGCGGCGTATGGCGGTGCCTAAGCCCGCACTCTTTTAGTCCTACCCGCCCCCTGAGTCGGAGCAGTGCTTGCACGTGATTCCATCTGCCGCACCGCCGACCACCTACGTCTTTTCGCGAAAAATCGGTTCAGAAGCCATCGTCAATTCAGGGCTTAAATTTCAACTGGTGCGCAGAGCCTCGTCCACCGTCAACTCCACTGCGTTCATCGCGAGCAAGCTCTGCTCCTACATCCACCATCGGCGGCGTAGTGCGGTGCTTAAGCCAGCACTTTTCAGTCCTCCCCCCATCGATTCCATCTGCCTCACCGCCGCCCTCCGCACGCCTATCCTTGCGTCATCTGCTTCTTGCCGTCTCTGCGTTAAAACCCCACCGGCTGACTGCCCATTGGTCATTGGTCATTCGGGCCAAGGCCCTCCTCCCTACCCCAAGCTCACCGGGTCCACGTCGAGCACCTGGATTAGATCGTCCGGCCACGCAAATGCTTGGCGCAGTCGGTTTAAATCCCCAATCACCCGCGTCACCCCGCCGGTAAAATACCAAACTTGAAACCGGTAATGGTCTTTTACCTTTTCGATGGGCGACGGCGAAGGCCCCCGCACTTCGAGCTGGTCGCCCAGTTTTTCCTCGACCAGTTTGGCCCACTGTTCAGCGAAGAATTGGAGCTTTTCCGGATTTGGTCCCCGAAATGAGTGATGAATCAAATGCCTATACGGGGGATAACGAAAGTCCTTACGCAGCTTCAATTCTCCCTCGGCAAAGCCGTCGAAATCCGCCTGACGTGAGAACTGAATCGCTTCGGCCTGCGGCGTGAACGTCTGCACCACCACCACGCCTGCCCGGTCACCCCGCCCAGCGCGTCCGGCCACCTGCACCAGCAATTGAAAGGTGCGCTCCGTCGCCCTAAAATCGGGCATGTGCATGGAGATGTCCGCATCGACCAATCCCACCAGCGTCACGTTGGGAAAATCCAACCCCTTGCCGATCATCTGCGTGCCGACCAGCACATCGATCTTACCCGCCCGGAATTCTCCCAACACCTGGCGAAACCGATTCTTTTTCGACATCGTATCTGCGTCCATGCGTTCGATTCGCGCCCGCGGCAGCACTCGCATCACCGCCTCCTCCACCCGTTGCGTGCCCGTGCCACGCCAGCGAATCTCCGGCGAGTTGCAAGAGGGACAACGCACCGGCGCGCCTCGTTCGTGACCACAAAGGTGACACCGGAGCGATTCGTCGGTGCGATGGTAAGTCATCGAGATACTGCAATGTGGGCACTCCTCCACGTGACCACACTTCCGGCACAACATCGAAGACGAGTAGCCCCTTCGATTCAGAAAGAGAATCGTCTGCTCTTTCTTCGCGAAACGATCCTGCATTTCATGCACCAGTTTCTGGGACAAGGTCGTCAGACCTCGTGACCGCATAATCTCGATCCGCATGTCCACCACATCGATGAAGGGCAACTGCCGATCGTCGATGCGCTGCGTCATCCGCAGGTGTGCATAACGTCCCGCCTTCGCGTTCGCATACGTTTCCAATGCCGGCGTCGCCGATCCGAGGATGCAGTGCGCGTGGTTTAACTTGGCCCGCATCACCGCCACATCACGCCCATGATAACGCGGCGTTTCATCCTGTTTGTAGGCGGGCTCGTGCTCCTCATCGACCACAATCAACCGCAGGTTTTTGACCGGTGCGAACACCGCAGAACGCGCGCCGACCACAATACGCGCGGCGCCCGTCGCCAGTTCGTGCCATCCATCGACCCGCTCTCCTTCACTTAAATGACTGTGCCAGACCACACACCCCATACCGGGCGCAATTGATTCCAATCGACTGCGTAACCGCGCCACCGTCTGCGGGGTCAAGGCCACTTCGGGCACGAGAAACACCACCCCGCCGCCATCGGCCAGCGCCTCATGAATCGCGCGCAGATACACTTCCGTTTTACCTGAGCCCGTCACCCCTTGCAGCAGCGTCACCCCAAACTTCCGCTCGTCGATCGAGACTTTCAACGCGTCGAACGCCGCCTGTTGCTCGCTATTCAACAGATGCGGTAGCGCCGCCACCAACTCACCCGACGCAAAATCGTCATCGTAAGCCACGCGTTTGATGCGCAACGAGACTTCACGAATGGCCCCACGTTTGACTAGTCCGGTCGCCGAAGCCGCACCGATCCCGAGTCTTTGCAATACCAACGACTTTGCCACAGGCTTAAATTGCTGCGCCAAAAATTCGTAGAGTTTGGCCTGTTGCGGCGCGCGTTTGTGCAACGCCGCCAAATCTTCGGCCGACAGCTTCTCCGCCAATTCGAGCTGTTTCTCCTGTTTCAGCCCGGCGGCCCGCCGCACCGCCGTTGGCAACATCGTTTCAATAATGCCATCCAACGGCGCGGCGTAATACACCGCCATCCATTTGGCCAAAGCCAGCAGGTCGGGGGGCAACGCCGTAAAATCGTAAACCAAGTCGGTCAAATGCTTGAGTCGGTCTACGGGGAAATCGTCAGGCGCCCCTTCGAGGCCCACGATGCCCAGCGTAAAACGGCGACCAATTTGAATCCGCACCAACGAGCCCACACTCACCGACGCCACCAGTCGTTCCGGCACTTTGTAGTGCAGAATTTTGTCGAAACCGGCCAGTGGATGAACCCCTACAATCATGCGTTGCCCTGCATGACCCACCCCTGCGGCGAGCGCAAGAGTCACGCTTCGCGATTTCTGCCCCTGACGAACGGATTGACACCATCCGGTCTCCGCTCCGAAATTCTACGGGTGAGCAACGACGCCGCGCGCGAAAAATTTAAATCTTATCTAGGCACCAAGGGGCTCCGCGTCACCAACCAGCGTTTGGCCATCTTTGAGGCTGCCTTCGCCCAGACCGACCACTTCACCGCCGAGGGGCTCTTGGATCACGCTCGGGCCATCGACGACTCGGTGTCGCGCGCCACCGTCTATCGCACGCTGCCCATCATGACCGAAAGTGCCCTCCTCCGTGAGGTCGACATCGGCAAAAACCTCAAATTTTACCTCCCCAACATCGCTGGCGGCACCGAAGTGGCGCAAGTCATCTGCCTCGATTGCGACAAAATCTTCGAAATCGGCGCCCCTTTCATGGAATGGTATGGGAATTCGGTGGCCTCCAAAGTGGGCCTCAAACCCGTCTCTCAGCGCCTGCAAGTCTCCGCCCGGTGCAACGCCTTGCGCGAAACGGGCGTCTGCAAACACCAAGCCGTGTCGGCCTAGCCGCCAATCTGCGACTTCACTCGATGGCCAGAAAACAAGATCCCGCATGGGAAATTGGTTTTTTCGAATCCGTGCTCCGGCATGATCCAAGCTACGTCGACGTGGTGGCGATTCTGGGTGGACTCTACACCAAGACCGGTCGTATCGCCGATGGGCTACGCATGGACCGCAAAATGGTGCGACTTTGCCCCGAGGACGCCACCGCCCACTACAATCTCGCGTGCTCTCTGGCCCTGAGTGATCGCCCCGCCGACGCCCTCACCACCTTGACCCAAGCCGTTAAACTTGGCTACGACGACGGAGAATGGATGGCGCACGACCCCGATCTCAGCTCCCTACAGGATCTCCCGAAATTCAAGAAGCTCCTCGCGAAGATCCACGACGCGTGAGGCGCTTCGCGCCAGTTGAAGTCGGAAGTTGAAGACGAAAACAGGGACCCGGTTCGGAATGTAGGGCGTTCGCTTGCGAATGCCGCCATGGAGTGGCCCTCCGATTCACGCCGTAATCGGCAACTGCAAAGGTAGGAGCCGTGCTTGCACGCAATGAACGAGGCGCCCCGCGCTCCCTTTGCGCCCTCACCCCCTCACCGACTCACCGACTCACCGACTCACCGACTTTGCGTTAAAGCCCTCAGGCTGACCGTCAGTCTCAAACTCAAACTTCCAACTTCAACTGGCACGCCCCGCGCCCCAGCCGCCAGCTTACACTTCATTGGTCATTGAACATTAGTCATCGGTCATTATCTGCCTTCATCCATGCCTGCTCTGCTCGATTACGAACCATTGGTCTTAGTTCCCCGCACCTCCGCGCCGGTTTTGACCGCGATTCAAGAGGAAATTCTCGCCCTGAAACGTGAACGCAACGCCGTCATTCTCGCCCACAACTACCAAATCGAAGCGATCCAACAGGTCGCCGATTACGTGGGCGATTCTCTCGGGCTATCCTATCAGGCTCAGGCCGCCGAGGCCGACGTGATCCTCTTCTGCGGCGTGCATTTCATGGCCGAGACCGCTAAAATCGTAAATCCGTCGTGCACGGTGCTACTGCCCGATCTCGACGCCGGCTGTTCGCTCTCTGACTCCTGCCCGGCCGATCGCCTCGCAGCCTACAAAGCCGAACACCCCGAAGTCTACGTGGTGGCTTATATCAACTGTTCGGCCGCCGTGAAAGCACTCAGCGACGTGATTTGCACGAGTGGAAATGCCCGCAAAATCGTCGAGCAAGTGCCGGCGGATCGCGAAATTCTCTTCGTCCCCGACCAGAATCTTGGCCAATGGGTGAGCCAACAAACCGGCCGACCAATGAAATTATGGCCCGGCAGTTGTTATGCCCACGTCCAATTTACGACCGCGGCAATTGAGAAGATTCGGCTCCAATTTCCCGATGCCCCCGTGGTCGCGCACCCCGAATGTGTGCAAGCCGTGCGCGACTTGGCCGATGAAGTGTGTTCGACCGAGCTCATGGTCAAATTTGCCCGCGAACATCCGGCCGAACGCATCATCGTGGTGACGGAAAGCGGCATGCTCCACCGACTGCAGAAGGACGTGCCGCATAAGACCTTCATCGCGGGCCCGACCAACACGTGTGCCTGCAACGATTGCCGCTTCATGAAAATGAACACCATCGAGAAAGTGCGCAACGCACTCCGTGATCTCTCGCCCGTGATTGAGATGCCCGAGGCCACCCGCCAAGCCGCCCTCCTGCCCCTGCAACGCATGCTCGACTGGAGCAGGTAGAAGCCTCTTGCCGCTGGTTTCACACCCAGAGTTCTTGGCATTCAGACTCTAACGCCCAGTCGCGGAGCCGCCGAGTTGAGCACCAAGGCATTCCATTGCCGAACTTTGCGCGCGGTGCTCAAGGAACTCGATCCCCCCGTCAGCCAGCAGGATTCGCCCAAGGAACTGAAGAAAACCAAGTCGGACTAGACAATATGGGAGGGCGGGGGCACACCCCGACTCGTTAGCTGGCCGAGGGAGGCTGACGCCACCGCGGTCGGGGTGTAAAACCCCTTCCACTTTCAGGCCTTGAATGCAGTGCGGGCTTTTTCGCTTCCCCTGCTAAAATACAGCCACAGCGCGAACCCAGTTTCTTCCGGTTAGATCCGGAAATAATTTCGTGGAGAAGCTCTCAAAGAACTTGGAAAATCAATTACCAACGAAAAAGCACAAAGATACACAAAAACTGCTGACTATCTTAGGGCCTGTTTGTGGCCATCTCAGACAGTTCTCCGGCTCAATTCTTTACCCGAGACATCCGGGTGAACCGGGCCTGACGCTTCCATTGATGTCAGACTCTGGTCCGACATACCACTGGGCCTTCCGACAATCATGTCGCACCATCACTTGGGGGATGGTCAGGGTTCTCGGTCTCTAATTGACCGCCTATCCATACCGCGGGGCTCGCCCGGGAAGACCGGATCGGTCTCAATCCTCCGTGCGTCCGCGTAACACTTCGAGCAAAACCAAAAAATCAGCGGGAATAGGGGCTTCAATTTCGATCGCTTGCCGGGTCACGGGATGGGTAAAATTCAGGTGGATCGCATGCAGCATCACCCGCGGCGGTTGAATCTCTGGCTGCTCCAGCGGTTTCCACCCATAAGTTCGATCACCCAAAATAGGATGTCCAATTGACTTCAAGTGCACCCGAATCTGGTGCGTGCGGCCGGAATGGATTCGGCAGAGGAAAAGGGTCGTGGGCGGATTCGTAAAGGCCTCTTGAATCTGCCAATCCGTGCGAGCGGGCTTACCGTTCTTTTCTCCCACCGTCATGCGATGGCGATGATTGGCATGCCTGGAGATGGGTTGATCGACTGAACCACTCAACAACTGGGGCACGCCATTTGCGATCGCCAGATACTCTTTCTGCAAATCTCGCTCGGCAAATTGTTCGGACAGTCCCCGATGCGCAGTGTCGTGTTTTGCCACCACAATGGCCCCGGAGGTTTCACGATCCAAACGATGCACGATTCCGGGACGCTCAACCCCGCCGATGCCACTTAGCGAATTCGCACAATGGCTGAGCAATGCGTGCACCAACGTATCATCGCCGGTGCCCGCCCCCGGATGCACCACCATCCCAGCTGGCTTGTTGACGACGAGCAGGTGTTCGTCCTCGAAAAGAATATCCAGCGGGATATCGGCCGGAATCAATTCGGTGGGTTTGACCTCGGGAAGCTCGAACTCAATTTCCTCGCCGGCATGCACATCAACTTTCCGTGACAGGGCTATGTCGTCGCGAGTCACCAACCCCGCGTCCAAGGCCCGCTGCCAAGCCGTGCGGCTGTGCTCGGGAAACGCTGCAGCCAAGGCTTTGTCGATGCGACACTTCCGAACATGGTCCGGAACGATAAAAATTTCACTCATTAAGGTGGGTAGTTTTCACTCGTTCGATCATCTCGAACATTGCTGATCGCATCGAAGTTTCGACCTCGGCGACTTCCCATCCGGCCTGCGCAATTTCGGCCAATTCCAGGCGCGAAAATCCGCCCTCCTCCACCAACGCGGCGTAGTCGTCACTGACTTGGTTGCCAAATACCAGGGGATCATCGGAACTCACCGTGCAACGCACCCCCGCGGCGCGCAGGGCTTTGAGCGGGTGCTCCGCCATCGAAGGCACGACCTTCAACTTGAGATTGCTTATGGGGCAGACATCGAACGTAACCCCCCGCGCGATCGCCAAGTCCACCACCGCCGGATCTTCAATCGCGCGAACCCCGTGCTGCACTCGAGTCACGCCGAGAAGTTCAATGGCCTCTCGCACCCGGGTTGCGCCGTCGAATTCACCCGCATGACACTTGGTCACTTTACCGGCTGCTCGCAGACGCTGCCAAACCTTTGCGGTCCACGGCTCCGTCGGCACCTGCTCGAAACCGTGTAAATCGACCCCGGCGAGTTCGCCCCAATTTTCCAAATCATCGATTACCGCCTGCATTGGTCCAACGTAGTCGGAACGCAGCATGCCGGCAAAGATGCGAACTTCCAATCCCGTCGGAACTGCCGCCCGGATCGCCGCGATAATTTCCCGGCCCGGCACATTGATGAACTGACTCACCGGCAGATGAAAACTCGTCTCCACGTAGCGCACGTTATCGATCACGTGCTTGGCAAAGATCAGTCGGGCCGCCTCGTGGTAGTGCTCGGCATCGGTAAACCAAGGCAAGGCGTGTCCCAGTAAGGTCCCATCAAAATCCGGAAAGGAGGGAAACCGGTAATCAGGTCGCCTCCACTCAGGTTCCAAGGGATATTTCCCCGGGTTCCAATCGTGCAGGAGCTCATACGGTAACGCCCCTTCGAGGTGAAGGTGCGTTTCCGTCTTCGGCAGTGCATGGATAAATCCACGCAAGGGATCAGAGGTCAGCTCAGACATCAGTCTTAACCACTTCGTTAGGAACGTGGTTCAAGGCTTCCGAGGATCAGCTGTTTCCGAGCAGGTAGTCGGGATTCAGTTT
>CAXBOL010000152.1:0-8500 GCA_963977295.1 uncultured Opitutaceae bacterium | reverse complement strand
GCACCGACGCCAGCCGAAATTAACATCGTGTGCCCGTTGTGCTCGATCGCCAGTGAACCGAGCCCGAAGGCCGCGACCATGTAGCCGAGTTGGGAAAGGGTCGAATAAGCCAACACCTTCTTTATGTCGCTCTGCACCACTGCGCAAAGGGCCGCGTAGAGGGCCGTGACCGTGCCAACCCACATGATGACCTGCAGCGCATCGGCCACCATCAACATCTCGATCCGGCACAACATGTAGATACCTGCCGCGACCATCGTGGCCGCGTGGATCAAGGCCGAAACGGGCGTCGGACCTTCCATCGCATCGGGCAACCACACGTGCAACGGCATCTGGGCTGATTTACCAATGGCCCCGCAGAACAAGAGCAACGGAATCGCCGTGGCGACCGCCGCCCCCGTGGCCGTCGCGGATGCCAAATCCGTCAGGTTCACCGTGCCGTAGGTGCTGTAGCACATCAGAATACCGATGAGGAATCCGAAATCGCCCACCCGATTGACGATAAACGCCTTCTTCGACGCATCGGCCGCCGACTGCTTGAGGCAGTAGTGGTTGATGAGCAGATAGGAGCTGAAACCGACCAACTCCCAAAACACGAACATCATGAACAGATTGTCTGCGAGCACGATGCCGAGCATCGAAAACATGAAGATTGAAAGGCCGCCAAAGAAACGTCCCTTGGCCTCGTCATCGGCCATGTAACCGAGCGAAAAGAGGTGCACTGCAAAACCCACGACACCGACCACGCAGATCATCAAGGCGGCTAGGTCGTCGAACTTGAAGCCCAGCGAAAGAGCGAAGTCATAAAACCGGAACCATTCGACAGACGTTTCAAAGCGGTGTCCGCCGTAGGCGAGGATCAGTCCGCCCGCCGCGACAACCGCCGCGGAGGCGACCGACAACGTGGCTGCGATGGTGCCATTGCGCCGGAAAAACAGCGCGATGATCACCGCCGAGGCCAGCGGCGATAAGAGAGTGAAGAGGGCGATTTGCGTAGGCTGCATGGCGATCAATTCTTGAGCGCGTTGAGCTCCTCGACTTGCACCGTCTGACGGCGGCGGAAGAGGGCCACGATGATGGCAAGACCGACCGCGACTTCCGCGGCGGCGACGGTGAGGATGAAGAACACGAAGACGTTGCCATCCATCGTGCCGTTGAACCGGGAGAAGGCGACCAGGGCGATGGTCGAGGCCACGAGCATCAGCTCCAGGCACATGTAGATCACCAAAGTATTCTTCCGGATGAGCACGCCCACGAAACCGATGGAGAACATCAGCGCAGCGACCATCAAATAGTGGAAAAGACCGATCGAACTCATTTCACATCCCCCAATCCTTCAAATTTCTTGCTCAATACGATCACCCCTAACATCGCGATCAGCAGGAGAAAGCCGACGACTTGCACCGGCAGCAGATACACCGTGAACAGTTGATCGGCATAGTTCTTCAACGTCGCTCCGACGGGCACAATCGACGCGGCGTCCGTCTCCGGCAGCAGGTTAAACCCCTTGGCCAGCGAAGTGGTGCACACGGCAAGCAGGGCGGCTCCGATCAAGCCCGCCGCTGCGGTGGGCTTCGAAAACGCCTTCCGCTCCCCTCCCTGCATATCGAGCAACATGATGATAAACAGGAACAGCGCGACGACGGCACCCGCGTAAACCAGGATCATCAAGACGGCCAACAGGAACGAATCGAGCAGCACGAACAAACCCGACACCCCGATCAAACCGACGAGGAACGCGAGGGCGGAATTGACCGCGTTGTGGTTGATGACCACCGCCACGGAACTGCCAATGGTGAGGAGCGCAAAAAAGTGAAAAAGAAGATCAGCCATGGCGGGTCAGAAGCGAGGACGGGAGTAGGTGTTGCGGAGAGCAGGCTGCGCAGAATCCGGTCGGAAATCGTTTCGCTGATTGTGGGAGAATTCGTTCATGGACGGTTGAAATCAATTGCTCACTACTTCCTCAGTGGGCGGCGTTACCGGCCTTTTCGGCCGCCTTCTTTTTGTCCCATTTGAAGTGATCGTCCGGCAAAGTGCCGCCGAGTTCATAGAGACGTTGTTTGTTGTTCACCATCTCTTCCCGAGTGTAGCCCGAGAGAGAAAATACGTTCTGCAACCAGATCGCCTCCTCCGGGCAAACTTCCTGACACAGGCCGCAGTAGATGCAGCGCAACATATCGATATCGAATTCCTGCGGGGCCTTTTCGACGTGAGCGTTTTCACTGTCGGCCGGAATCTCACCGGGTTTGATGCGAATCGCTTTTGGCGGGCAGACAAACTCGCACAACTGACACGACACACACTTTTCCCGACCGTTCGGATCCATGACCAAAGTCGGCACGCCCCGATACCCCGGCGGGATTGCGGGCCGGGCTTCCGGATATTCCAGCGTCTCGTTGGGCTTCACCATTTTTTTGATGGTGGTCTTCAACCCGTGCAGAATTTGCGGGATATACGTGCGCTCGGCGAAGGAGAGCGGTTTGCGTTCGACGGTGACAAAAGACATGGGAAAAAATCAGGAAGTAACCACAGATGGACACAGATTAACACGGATGATGAAGACACCCCGAAGCGGTCTCCCAGCGTTAAAATATCGGTGTTTATCTGTGTTCATCTGTGGCTAAAAAAATTCGAATTACCGAGTTTCGATGAAGGCGATGGCGAGGGCGTAGAAGATCAGGTTCCCAATCGCGAGTGGGAGCAGTTTCTGCCACCCCAGCGCCATCACCTGGTCGTAGCGGAATCGAGGCAGTGTCCAACGCACCCACATGAAGAGGAAGATAAAGAAGAACGTTTTCCCCAGGAACAAGCAGACCGCGATGATGCCACCCAACCATATCGGCAGGGTTTCAATCAACGGAGCCAAGGGCACCCACGGCAACGGATTCCAGCCGCCGAGGAACAGGAGCACAAACACGCCCGAACCGATCGTCATGTGCGCATACTCTGCGACGAAGAAGAGCGACCACTTGAACTCCCCGTATTCCGTGTGAAAACCGCCGACCAAGTCCGCCTCAGATTCCGGCATATCGAACGGTTGACGGTTCGTTTCGGCAAACAACGCCACCAAGAAGATGAACGCGCTCAGTGGCATCAGAAACACATACCACATGCCGCCGAGGAAACCGGGCAGGCTCTGGGTTTGCACCACGTCGAAAAGGCTCAGCGTGCCGTGACCGCCCGGGGCATTGACCCACAAGAAGACCGGTAGGACCGAAAGGGTCATCGAGAGTTCGTAGGAAATCAGCTGGGCCGAAGCCCGCACGCCACCGAGAAAAGGATACTTTGAATTCGAAGCCCACCCGGCCAAAATCAACGAATAGACACTGAGCGAGCCGATCGCAAAAACGGCCAACATACCGATGTCCACATTCGCCAGTATAATGGGCTGCAGGGTTGCCGTCGTCGCGTCCCAGTAGGCGCCAAAGGGCACCACCACGATGGTGCAAAGTGCGGGGACCAACGCCACCAAGGGGGCGAGGTAGTAATAGAACTTGTTTACGTGACCCGGCACGACGTCTTCCTTGAAGACAAATTTGGCACCGTCGGCCATGAGATGGAACACGCCCAAGCGCTGCAGCGCTTTGCCCACGAAGGGAATCCACGCCACCCACGGCACGATCGCGCGATTGGGACCCGGGCGGCCTTGAATCCACGCCGAAACTTTGCGTTCCGCCAAGGAGCAGGCTCCGGCAATCGGGATGATGACCATGATCGTGGCCAACCCTTTGAGGGAGGCTTGGATCCACACGGGAAGATTGAGATAAAGATCAATCATGGCTCAAACGGTCAGGCTGAGGTTTCCGCCAGCGCGGGTTTGAAGTGAAGCGATTCGCCTTCGGGGAACGCAAGAGAGGCCCAAGGAGTGCTGTCTAACAGCAGGCCCGTGGCGGGAATGGTGCGGAACGTAGTCGTGGCCACCGCGGGGACTTCGGTGGCCAACGCCGTCCAAACCGCGTTGACGTCGCCGCCCACTGCATCGCCGCCCACCGCCACCAACAAGTCGTTGAGGAGGCTGAGATCGTTGACCGCGCCTTTGAGACCGGGCACGGCTTGGGCAAATTTCTGCAGGCTGAACTGTTGATTCACCAACGAACCGCTCTTTTCGAAGACGGTCAGCGTCGGCAATACAACGTTCGCCGCGGCGCTGGTGCCGTTGGCATGTGTGCCAAGGTAAACCACGTCCACCTTCGCCAATTGATCGTGGGATAACCCGGCTTCGAGCAGGTCCTCACCGACGACGAGCAAGGTCTTTACTTTGCCGGCATCGATTTCCGCTCCGAGCGCGGTCAATTCACTGGTCGGCAACTGATCAATCAGTCCCGTCACCAACGCTCCGCGCGTGTTCGGATTGCGGTCGGCCGAAATCAAGATGCCGTCGCCCTCGCCTACCCGTCCCACGAGATGGGCCGTCGCGCCAAGCTTGGTGGCGAGTTTCTGGGTCAGAAATTGTTCTTCGATCGAGCTCCGACCCGAACCCACAATCGCGACGTTGCCGGACTTGAGCGAGTTCGCGGCGGTGGCCACGGCGGCGGCCACATCGGTCGCGGATCCGTCTACCGTGGCCGCCTGCAGACGGCCATCCATCCGCACCTGCTTGTAAAGCACGCGGCCACTATCGGCCATCCACGTGTCGTTCACCTCGTCATTACGACGCGGGGTGATGCGGTAAATCTCACCTTCGCGGGACCACACCACCGTGTTCGCCCCGACCGAGGATTCGGTGTCGATGCTGTTGGTTTGTTTGAGGAACCACACCCGCATCTTGAAGCGGAAATCGGTGGAGGTCAGCGCACCCACCGGACAAATATCGACGGTGTTGAGCGAGTAATTGTTGTTCAGCTCCTTGCCTGGATAGCAGGTCAGCGTGGAGTAGCTGCCACGGTCGATGAAGCCAAGCACATCGTCCTTCGCAACTTCTTGCGAAAAGCGGATGCAGCGCGAACAGAGAATACAGCGTTCGTCGTCGAGCACCACGCGGGGTCCCAATTGGGTGCGCTTCGGTTTCACGTTTTTCTGCTCGATGAAGCGCGAGTAACCGCGACCGTAACCGGTCGCCTGCTCTTGCAACTTACACTCCCCGGCTTGGTCGCAAATTGGGCAATCCAACGGGTGGTTGATGAGGAGAAACTCCATCACGCCTTCGCGACATTCCTTCACCATCGGCGACTGCGTCTTGATGTGCATGCCAGGCGCGACGTTGGTCGCACACCCGATTTGCGGACGGGGAATCCAGCCAATCTTTTGCTTGCCCGTCTCGGGATCCATGATCGGCTCACGGGTCGCGCGGTCGGCCATCGGCATGCCCATTTCGATCAGACACATGCGGCAATTACCGGCGACCGAAAGCTTCGGATGGTAACAATAATGAGGCACGTCGGTGCCGGCGAGACGCGCGGCTTCGATCGCATTCGTGCCCTTGGGCACGGCGACTTCCTTGCCGTCGATGGTGACGGTGACGAGGTCGGGTTGAGCAGGCTGGATCATTGCGAAAAGGGCTTAGACAAGTTCGAGGGAATCAGCGGGTTTGGCCTTCTTGGCCTCCGCGTAGGTTTTGAATTCGTCACCGAACTTGGCTACGAAACTTTGGGTGGGCCACGAGCAGGCCTCGCCAAACGCACAAATCGTGCGCCCCGCGATTTGATCGGCCACGTTTTTGATGAGTTCGCCGTCTTCCGGACGAGCCTCACCGTGCACCATGCGCGTGGAAATTTTCTTCATCCACAACGAACCTTCACGACACGGCGTGCACTGGCCGCAACTCTCGTGCGCGTAGAACGCGTTGATGTTGGCGAGCGCGTCGACCATGTTGACCGAGTCATCCATCACGATCACACCACCCGAGCCGCCCATGGTGCCGGCCGCCGCCAGGGAATCGAAATCGAGCGGAATGTCCTCGACCGCCCACTCTTTCGAGGTGCCGTCTTTGTTCTTAATGGTGAATTTTTCTCCAAAGCGCAGAATCTTAGCGGATGAACCGCCAGGGATAACGGCCTTGAACGTGCGACCCTCGCGTGGTCCGCCGCACACGTGGTTGAGCAATTGGCCCATCGTGACCTGTCCACAGGCGAACTCGTAGTAACCGGGTTTCTTGACATGACCCGACACACAGAAGATGCGGGTGCCGGTGTTGTTGGGTGTGCCGATCTTGAGATACTCGTCCGCGCCCATGTCCATGATGTGCTTCACGTGACATAGGGTCTCCACGTTGTTCACGATCGTCGGGCACTGGTAGAGACCCAACACGGCCGGGAAATAAGGCGGTTTGATGCGCGGGTTGGCGCGTTTGCCTTCGAGCGATTCGATCAGGCCGGTTTCCTCACCGCAGATGTAAGCGCCGGCTCCGCGGTGCACATAGATTTCGCAGGAGTAATCGGTGCCGCAGATGTTCTTGCCCACAAAGCCCGCGTCGCGCGCTTCTTGGATGGCCGTTTCGAGAATACGGGCGCCTTCGGGAAATTCACCGCGAATGTAAATGTAGGCCTGCTTCACGTCGTTGGCGAAACACGAGATCATCGTGCCTTCGATCAACTGGTGGGGATCCTGATGAATGATGTAACGATCCTTGAACGTGCCGGGTTCTGACTCGTCGGCGTTGACGATGAGGTAGATCGGTTTGCCACTCTTGCGATCAACAAACGACCACTTGAGGCCGCAGGAAAAGCCCGCCCCTCCCCGACCGCGCAGACCGGATTTTTTGACCTCATCCCGAATGTCGGGTGGGTTCATCGTCACGGCTTTTTTGAGAATCTCGTAGCCGCCGTGCTTTTGGTAACAGGCGATGTCATTCGAGTAACCCGCCTCGTCGATGTGCTTAAAAATGATGCGTTTTTCAGTAAGATCAGACATGGTGCTTATCCTCGGTTGGCGGCCTCGGCCTTAATTTGATCACTGATCTCCTTGGCTTTCGCTTCGGTCACGTTCTCGTGCAGAGTTTCGTCGATGAGCACGACCGGTGCCGTGCCGCAACTGGCCAAACATTCCACAAATTCCACCGTCACTTCGCCATCGGGTGAAATTTCGCCCCGGTGAGTGTTGAACTCCTGCTCAAACTTCGAACAGGTCTTGTAGCCCCCGGCCAGAGCGCAGGACAACGTGCGACACACTTTGATGTGGCGACGACCGATGGGTTGCCGACGGAACATCGGGTAAAACGTCACCACTTCGTAGACGTTGATGGGCTGCAGTTCGAGTTTCTCCGCAATCCACTCGATGGCCTCGTTGGAAATGTGTCCCACGTCTTCCTGGATCAGATGCAACAACGGCAAAGTGCCACTGCGCTTTTCCGTTTCCGGATAGTGCGTAATGACCTCGTCGATACGGGTCAGAGTTTCAGGCTTTAAATTCATCGATCAGAAAAGTGAAATCACAGGAAAATTACCGGTCACATTCGCCCATGACGAAATCGAGCGATCCGAGGATGGAGACGACGTCGGAAACGAGTTCGCCCTGACAGAGTTTCGGCAGGATGGAGAGGTTGCAGAAGGACGGACCGCGAATCTTCATGCGCCACGGCACCCCGCCCCCTTTGCTGACGATAAAGAAGCCGAGCGTGCCCTTGGGGTTTTCCGCTTCAAAATACACTTCACCCGCCGGCATCTGCGGGCCTTCGGTCACGATCATGAAGTTGTTGATGAGCTCCTCCATGGAGGTCAGCACCTTGTCCTTCTTGGGCGCAAAAATCCGCCGGGCGTCTTCGGCGTAGTGCGGACCGGCAGGGAATTTCGCAATGGCTTGACGGATGATACGGACCGATTGGCGCATTTCTTCGCCGCGGCACAAATAACGATCATAACAATCGCCCTTCGAACCCACCGGAACATCGAACTCATATTGATCGTAACCCCAGTAAGGACGATCTTTACGCAAATCACTTTTCACGCCCGAACCCCGTAAATTGGGACCGGAAAGGCCGTAAGCCACCGCGTCTTGGGCCGTAACGACACCCACGTCGACGGTTCGATCCTGGAAGATCTTGTTCCGCGTCAGCAACTGGAGAATCTCCTCCAAAATCGGCAAAAACTGATCGCAGAACGCCAACACCTTGTCGTTCCAACCTTCCGGCACGTCGCGAGACACGCCGCCGATGCGACTGTAGCTCGTGGTAAATCGAGCGCCCGTCAGCTCCTCAAACAGGGTGTAAAGTTTTTCACGCTCGGTGAAACTGTAGAGAAACACCGACCACGCGCCGACATCGATCCCGTAGGCGCCCAAACCCATCAAGTGGGATGAGATCCGGGCCATTTCGGAGGTGATCACGCGAATAGCTTGCACGCGGGCAGGCACTTCCAGATTCGCTAGTTTTTCCACCGCTGCCGCGTAGGCCGCGTTGTTGGCGAGCGGGGCGAGATAATCCAACCGGTCCGTGTAAGGCACGAATTGGTTGTAGGTCATGTTCTCCGCGATCTTTTCATCACCGCGATGCAGATAACCCAGCACCGGGTCGCACTTGGTCACGGTTTCGCCGTCCAACTCCAACTGCAACCGTAACACCCCGTGG